>CANRHG010000181.1 GCA_947630385.1 uncultured Eubacteriaceae bacterium | reverse complement strand
TGGATTCTCTCGCCCCTGTGTTGTTATCTACCAGCGGTAACCTCGGGGCTTTTTTGACATGCTCCACTCACTGCAGGGTCGCCCCTACAGCTTAGTCAAACGATTTTACCCGGTGCCCAATCGGAGGTCTTAAAGAATTCATGGGCGCACGATTCCGTGGTCTCCATCTCCAATGTGCTGGTCGTATTCGGTGAGCTCCGCCTTGTGTTCGCTCATCTTTCCGGCGAAGTTTTCAACGACCTCAATTACCTGTTCTTTGGTTAAATTCAAATAAACCTCCAAAAGGCGGACCGAGTCCGCCTTTAATTTTATCTACTTATTATTTAACGGTCAGCGCGATGGTGTCCGCCGGAGCGTTGAGCAGTTGTTCGAGTTCGTCGTCGAGTTCGAGCAGGGTCAGGGAAGCACCGGCCTGATCGATGGACGTCATGAAGTTTCCGACCAAGGTCTTGGCGACGTCGTTTTCGGCCAGATTTTCGAGGGCTCTGCGGGCGAGGATGTACAGTTCCATGGCCGGCGTGGCACCTGAGCCGTTGACCATTAAGGCAACTTTCTTGCCCTTGAAGTCTTTGTCCGCCAGGATGCGCCCTAGGAGTTCGTCGACGATTTCATCGGCGGGTTTGATCTTTTCGGTGCTGGTTCCGGGTTCGCCGTGGATACCGATACCGATTTCCATTTCGTCGTCGGCCAGTTCAAAGCCCGGAGTTCCGGCGGCCGGGACCGTCGAAGGGAGAATGGCAACGCCCATCGAACGGATGTTGTCGACGACTTTTTGCGCGACGCGTTTGACTTCGGCTAGATCCGCGCCTTCTTCGGCTTTGGCTCCGGCGATCTTGTGTACGAACACGGTCCCCGCGACGCCTCTTCTACCGACGGTATAAAGCGAATCTTCGACGGCTACGTCGTCGGCGGTGACGACCTGATCGACGTCGATACCTTCGTCTCTGGCCATGTCGGCGGCCATTTCAAAGTTCATGACGTCTCCGGTGTAGTTCTTGATGACGAGCAGTACGCCTTTTCCGTCGTCTACAGCCTTGATGGCTTCGAAGATCTGGTCGGGCGTCGGCGAGGTGTAGACGGCTCCCGGAACGGCAGCGTCGAGCATGCCTTCGCCCACGTAACCGGCATGGGATGGTTCATGTCCTGATCCGCCGCCGCTGACGAGCGCTACTTTATCCTTTTTCTTGTCCGAACGTACGATGACGTCGAGACCTTCGAGTCTTTCAACATACTCCGGATGCGAGGCGGCTAGGCCATCGAGCATCTCAGTTTCAACATTGGCAGCTTCATTGATAAACTTTTTCATTTATTTCCCCCATATCTGGAAAGATTTCTTTTATCATATCATTTTTAACTTTAAATAAAAGTGAACTTTTTTGGCTATAAGGCGAGGAAGTGGACAGCTTCGGCCGGGGAAAATCCGAGTTTGCCCAAAGCTTTTTATCCGTAAAAAAAAGAAAGGATTTAACTCAATTTTTTATCATCTTATATGATTTTGTTTTATTGTTTTTCGGGCTTTATGTGATAATCTTTAAACAGAAACTATGTATCGATATTCGGGGAAGGCGTTGGCAAGCCGTGGCGCGTAGGCGCGGGCACGGGGACCTGAAGAGCCAACTTCGGGGTAAAAAGAAAACGATTTCTTCGACTATCTAAAATTTAGGGGGTTTTAGTTTTATGGCTAAATATATTCTCGCTTTGGATTCCGGTACCACCAGCAACAGAGCTATCCTATTCGATCACGAATCCAATATCGTAGCCGTTGCCCAAAAAGAATTCACGCAAATCTTTCCGGAACCCGGTTGGGTAGAACACGATCCAATGGAAATTTGGGCCACCCAAAGCGGTGTTGCTCTAGAAGTCATGGGCAAAGCCGGTGCAAAGCCTGAAGATGTAGCTGCTATCGGTATTACAAACCAACGTGAAACCACGATCCTGTGGGACAAAGAAACCGGCGAACCCGTCTACAACGCCATCGTTTGGCAGGACCGCCGCACGGCCAACTACGCCGACATCTACAGAGCCCGCGACGGCCTGACCGAATACGTCCAGGAAAATACCGGTCTCGTCCTCGACCCGTATTTCTCAGGAACGAAACTGGCCTGGTTGTTCGACAACGTACCGGGCGTACGTGAAAGAGCCGAAAAAGGCGAACTCCTCTTCGGGACCGTCGACTGCTGGCTGATTTGGAAACTGACCGAAGGCAAAGTTCACGCGACCGACTATTCGAACGCTTCCAGAACGATGTTATACAACATCAAGACCTTACAATGGGACGAAAAACTCTTAAAAGAACTAGAAATCCCGAGACAAGTCCTACCGGAAGTTCTACCGTCCTCGGGCGTCTTCGGAACCACCAGCCTCTTTGGTGGCGAAATCCCGATCTCCGGTGTTGCCGGTGACCAACAGGCCGCCCTGTTCGGACAGGCTTGCTTCCATCCTGGAGACGCGAAGAACACCTACGGAACCGGTGCTTTCCTACTGATGAACACAGGAAAAGACCAGCCCGTATCAAAGAACGGTCTAGTAACGACCATCGCTTGGGGTCTGAAAAAAGACGACGTCGACTACGCTCTAGAAGGTTCGATCTTCGTCGCCGGCGCGGCCATCCAGTGGCTCCGTGACGAAATGAGACTGGTCGATTCTTCACCCGACTCCGAACACTTCGCCAAGAAAGTTGAAAACACCAACGGCGCCTACGTCGTTCCGGCCTTCACCGGACTCGGAGCTCCGTACTGGGATGCTTACGCGCGTGGAGCCATCGTCGGCTTAACCCGTGGCGTGAACAAAGACCACATCATCCGCGCTACGCTCGAATCCCTGGCTTATCAGACCAAGGACGTTCTGGACGCTATGGAATTAGACTCCGGCATCAAACTAAAAGAACTCAAAGTCGATGGTGGTGCCAGTGCCAATAACTTCCTCATGCAGTTCCAGGCCGATATCCTAGGCGTTCCGGTCGCCCGTCCGCAAGTCATCGAAACCACGGCTCTCGGTTCGGCTTATCTCGCCGGTCTAGCCGTAGATTTCTGGTCAGGCCTCGAAGAAGTCGCCAAAGCTTGGAAAGTCGACAAGATCTTCGAACCGGAAATGAGTGAAAAAGCTCGTAAAGCCCTTTATGCTGGTTGGCTCAGAGCGGTTGAAGCAGCTAAAGGATGGGAACAACCGTCGGATCTTTACACCTAAAGATTACTTAGAAACGTAAAAACGAAGCCAACCAAACTTGGTTGGCTTTTTTAATAGAGGAGTATTAAATGTACGATATAGCGATTATCGGTGCCGGCATTGCGGGGTGTTACATCGCCCGTGAACTTTCGAGGTACAAACTCAACGTCGTTTTGATCGACGGCGAAAGCGACGTCGGCAATCAGATCTCAATGGCCAATTCCGCCATCGTCCATGCCGGTTTCGACGCGCCGAGTTATAAACTCAAGGGCAAATTCAACGCGGCCGGCTGCATCATGTACGGGAAAGTCTGCGAAGACTTGGACGTTCCGTTTAAACGCTGCGGGTCTCTCGTCGTAGCGCACA
>CANRHG010000180.1 GCA_947630385.1 uncultured Eubacteriaceae bacterium | reverse complement strand
CCGGTCGTTTAGGGCCATGAGCCCTCCGTCAAAGCCACAGATGATCGAAAACGGGCCCGTGATCAAAAAGCTCGAGAACATGTTTCGAAGTGTCTTGTAGCGGTCCCTCTGGACCGGGTCCATCTTTTCGATCTCTTCCCAAAAGGGCGCGGCCACGATCTTGGCGATGTCCTCAAACGAGAATTTCTGGCGCCGGTTGAGGTAATCGATGATGTAGGTGATGACCTCGGTGTCGGTCAGTAGCGAGCAACTGTAGTCGAACATCTCCACCGAACGCCTATTCGCGTCGTACGAGGAGATCTCCCCGTTGTGCACGACCGAGTAGTCGAGCAGGGCAAACGGATGGGCCCCGCCCCACCAGCCGGGGGTATTGGTCGGATAACGCCCGTGCGCCGTCCAACAGTAGCCGTCGTACAGGTCCAGGCGGTAAAATTCCCCGACGTCTTCGGGAAAGCCCACGGCTTTAAACACGCCCATGTTCTTTCCGGAGGAAAAGACGTAGGCGCCGAGGATGTTCGTGTTGATGTGAAAGACCGAGTTGACCACGTACATGCGCTCGTCGACGTTTTCGCTCTTTTCGACGTGGGTGATCAGGGGTTTTACGAAGTAGCGCATGATGATCGGCGCTTCTTTGATGGAATCGACGGGTTTGGTCGGGATGATCCCCATGCTGGCGATCTCGAAGTTCTTGTCGAGGTAGCGTTCGGTCTCTTCCTTGGCTTTCATATCGTCGTAGAAGATGTGAAAAGCGTAGTAGTCGGCAAACTCGGGGTAGATCCCATAGCCGGCAAAGCCACCGCCGAGACCGTTTGAGCGGTCGTGCATGACCCGGATGGCGTCTACGACGTCCCCACCGTTGATGGAAGGCGCGCCGCTTTTGTCGATGATCCCGCAGATGGCACAGCCCGAGGGAATACGGATCTCTCCTTCTTTTCTTAGCATTTTAAGTCCTTTCTAATCAAAAAAAGACGTAGACAGTTAACTGCCTACGTCTGTGTAGTTCAAAGTATCTCGAATTATTTTATCACAAAGTACCGATTAATCTACTTTAAAAAAGCCTTCGGAGCCCAAATAGATCCCGGTTTCGACCGCTTCCTCGCAGGGTTGGCCGATCAGCGCGCTGTAAACGGCCGGGGCCTGTAAAACGACCTCGCTTTTTAGCTTTACCGTCACGTCCTGACCGTCCCTGAGTTCGAGAAGATCGAGCTCCCCGCAGTGGTAAAGCGGTACGGACTCGAGGAAAGATTCAGGGCTCACCCCGTTGATGTTTTCGATCTCCTCGGCCCCATAGCTCTGATGGACCGTGTGGCCCTCGTCGTCGGTGAGTCCCCAAAAGTTGACAAAGCCGTCCCCAAAGGCAAGGCAGGTCGTCGTAAAACGCCCCGTTACGCGAAAGTCGGCCGGAAAATTCCCCGAGGGCATTTCTTCGATCAGGCGGTTCGCGATGACCCAGACGCCTTCACCGACCTCTTCGTAGTCCTCGATCGGTAGATTACTGGGGTCCCCGCTGTAGCGCGCGCTCGTCGTACAACCAGTAAAAAGAAAGAGACCACAAAAAAGTAGGGCTAGTAGTTTTCTCATAAGACCTCCTCAAAGAGGCGCTTTACGTCGTCGATGGCCTGTGAAAAAAGCTGTCCGGCCTTTGTTTCGGAAAGGCCGCGAAAGCGCCCAAGCAGGGAATAGGAGCAAAACGTGCGGCTGCCGACACGGTAAAAATCCAGTAGGATCCCGTTCCATTCGTACAGCCCGTGATAGTGCAGGTAATCGTCGATCTTGCCGTAGTCCGTCAAGTAGCGTTTAAGGTCTTTCGCCAGCATTAAATCGTCTTCGCTAAAAAAGACGAAAAGCTCTAGGGCCGTGGCTTTCGGCCTACCCGCGATGTAAACGGCGCGGTTCTCTCCGGAGGGACCACTTACGATAAAAGTTTCGCCTTTATAATCGTCTTTGTAGGTATCGATGATTTTTTCAAAGTCGTACTCCGTCTCTGACTTTTCGGGAGAGAAAAAGGCCCCGTTTAAGGCGAGATTTAAGATAAAGCCGTTTAAGGCTTCTTCGAAAATGTCGAGTATCTCCTCGTCGTCCGAGGGCGTGACGTAAAGATTTCCTACGTAGTTTTGGTCGATGATCTGCGTGGTGATCTTAAAGCTCGGCTCAAAGATCATCTCCTCAAAATCCATGGGGTGTTCGGCTAGGAGCGCGTCATAGTCGCGCCTTCCTACGATGATGTAAAAACAGTATTCATCCTCCTCGTTTATAAAGACCGGAGAGATCCAGGCGTTTTTTTCCTCTCCAAAGGTAAAGACGCCGGACGGGTTGTCCTGGCTAAATTCTTGTATTTTATAATCGAGCATTCGCTTAAAATGCGCGGCCCAACGTAGGCGGAATTTGGAGGCGTCGGTTAAGATAAAATTCATAATTTCTCCGTGTTTTCTTTCTATTATTTTAACCTAAGTTTAAAGCTTTCATCGTAAAAACGAAAGCCCAAAAAGGTGGAAGATGAAAACGTTTAGATTTTACATTTGGCAGCCCCCGGTCCGATTTGGGCACGAAAAAGGGTAAATTTTTAGAAATTTATTGACAATTTTGTTTTTTTTACTAAAATATATTTCAGCGAAGGCGCTTGAAGGATTTCAAGCGCCTTTATTCATATGGAGGAGAAACATGGCTACAGAAACCTTAGTAGATAGCAAAGAAAACGTAATCGATTTGTTCGGATCCAAGGTGTTTAACCTGACGGTGATGCGTAAACGCCTGCCGAAAGAAAAATATAAAGCGATGGAACGGGCCATCAAGCTCGACGAACCTCTAAACCGTGAAGACGCCGAAGTCATCGCCAACGCGATGAAAGACTGGGCCTTAGAACAGGGCGCAACGCACTTTACGCACTGGTTCCAACCCTTAACCGGTGTCACGGCCGAAAAACACGACGCCTTCATCAACCCGACGGACGAAGGCAAAGTCATCATGGAATTTTCCGGCAAGGAGCTCATCAAGGGCGAACCGGACGCTTCCTCATTCCCCTCGGGTGGACTTCGCGCGACCTTTGAAGCCCGCGGCTACACCGCCTGGGACCCGACCTCTTACGCCTTTGTCAAGGGCACGACCCTTTACATCCCGACCACCTTCGTTTCCTACACCGGAGAGACGCTCGATAAGAAAACCCCGCTGCTTCGTTCGATGAAAGCCGTCAGCGACGAAGCCGTCAAAACCTTAAAGTTCTTCGGCCGCGACGACGTCAAGAAAGTCACGACCACCGTCGGAGCCGAACAGGAATACTTCCTCGTCGAACGCGACATGTACAAAAAGCGCAAAGACCTGATTTTGACCGGCCGCACGCTCTTTGGCGCCAACGCCCCGAAGGGACAGGAACTCGACGATCACTATTTTGGTAAGATCCGTGGCCGCGTCTGTAACTACATGCACAACCTCGACCACGACTTGTGGGCCCTCGGGATCCCGTCAAAGACCCGCCACAACGAAGTGGCTCCAGCGCAGAACGAACTGGCTCCGGTCTTTTCGACCTCCAATCAGGCCGTCGACAACAACCAGCTCATCATGGAACTGATGAAAAA
>CANRHG010000179.1 GCA_947630385.1 uncultured Eubacteriaceae bacterium | reverse complement strand
GGCCGTAACGCAGGTCCCGATGTTTGAGCCGATAATTAAAGGAATACAGATCTGAATGGCTTCGGTCCCGCTCGTTGAAGCAAAAGCGCCCGAGATGGCCAAAGCCTGTACGAGACCGATGACGGCACCGGAAGACTGCAGGATCCCCGTCATGATCGCAGAAGCCAGTAAACCGATGATCGGATTTTTTCCGTAAGTGATCAGAAGATCGATGAAGACCGGATCGTCGTTTAGCGGTTCTACGGCCGCGCTCATCGTTGAGATTCCGTAAAAGAGAATCCCAAAGCCTAGGATGATGCTTCCCCAGTCTTTCATCTTCTTTTGTTTGGCGAATAGGGCCATGAAAGTCCCGAGGCCGATGAAGAAAATAGCGTAAGACGTTATGTCGAAGGCGATGATCTGAGCCATGAGCGTCGTCCCGATGTTTGAGCCAAGGATGATCCCGGCGGCCTGGGTCAGCGACATCAGGGAAGCGTTGACGAAACCGACGACCATGACGGTCGTTGTACTCGAGCTCTGAACCATGATCGTTACGATGATCCCACAGAGCAAGGCTTTAATAGGGGTATTGGTCAGTCTTTCTAAGAGGACCTTCATCCGGGTACCGGCGACGATCTTTAAGCCTTCGCTCATAAGGTGCATCCCGTAGATGAACAGTCCCAGACCTCCAAAAAGCCCGATAAACATCAATAGTGTCATATTGTGATCCTAAAAAATTTTTCCAAGGTTATCATATCAAAAGCGCCCGAACTTGTAGCCATGAAAGTGATCTTTTTGGACCTAGTTTTTAAGTAGATTTTATAAAGTTTAATTTGTTAGATAGGAGATTTAGAGGTTTACAGACGTCTTAATTTTAAGTTAATTCTAGTATTATTGCTTATGATTTTCGCAGGATTTTTCAACAATTCTGTAAAAGTTTATTAGGAAGTTTGATATATTTGTTACACCTGATTTTGCGAGCTGAGCCGTAAGCTAGAAAAATTGACTTAAATTTTGGAATGAATAATTATACATTTTGACTTTTTACGGGGCTGAAAACGTATTCAAGAGCCTGGTTTTAGGCCCGGATCGCCCAAAAAAGGAACCAAATGGAACCACGAACGGAACCAGGTCCAAATCGGGCGAAAAATACGCAAAAAGTGCGCAACTTACCCCGTTTCGAGGGTTTTTCTGCTCAAAAATGTGTAGGTAGGTAAGTTAAATGGAGGCAAGTATTTTGACTAAAGTTTTGAAATTTTTTGATCAAAATTAGGCGTAAAAAATTTTTGGAACCATTTTGGAACCCCGAGCCCGAAAAAGGGCTAAAAATGCGTAACTTTCGGGTCGGATGCGCAACTTGGATTTTGGGCGATTTTTGGCCGTTTTTTCCGGGGGTTTACAGTAATTTTACAAGCGTTACAGCCGTTACAAAATTGATATAGTTGACTATGCCTCGACGGCCCAGATCCGGGCATTCCAGTCTTCGTTTGTCGGAGATAAGTTGCGTTGTTTCGGATCCGGTTTGTTAGGTGAATTTTATGCATCCGGTGAAAGTTGGTTCATTTTAAGCCTGAATTTATGCGAAAAGTTATCCACAGTTTTCACGCTCAGGCGGCCAAATGTAAAAATTGTAACTAACTTTTCGGGCTTTCAGAAATATCACTTTATTTTTACTTAAATTGGCTCTCTAAAAATGCTCAATTTGTAAACACTTGTAACATAGTCGCATAGCTTTGCAACCGAAACCATGCGGTCTGCTACCCCGATCTGGTTACATAATACAAACAATTGTTACAATTTAAAAATATCTTAAGAATAAAATTTTAAGTAAATTTTAAGTAAAAAGGTTAAGCTTATAGACCGAAAAGAAACGCAGAGCTAACCTAATATAGCTTTAAATTTTAATTCGGTTCACTACCCAGGTTTTGGATCAGATTTTAAAATTTAAAAACTATATAATTAAAAACTGTGGTACTTTTCGAGATTTTAATATATAATTTTTTTGGCCTTAAATTATGATCTATTTTAAAAAGCTAAAATAAGTATTCAATTCTAATCAATTTTAGCCCTAAAAACTTACCGGTCTAGGGCTATTTTGGGGAGAAATTTTAGGTAAATTTTAAGATAATTGCTTAAATACTTGCGTACTTAGGGGAGCTGTGGCATAATTAAGGCAAGGTAATTGTAAACAAGTCGATGAAGTGTTGTCGTGTCCCGTAAACTTCGTGGAACAAGTGAGTTTGGATTGCCGGGTTGGTTCAATACAACAGGACATAATTGCTATTTAAAGGAGAGTAGCAGGCAAGTTGAATCGGATTCACAATTTTGTGAAAAGATAATTATTAATTATAAGTTTTAGATTGACTTACTGATTTGCGAAATCATTAGATTAAGTTTTAGAATATGGCTTGAGACGGACTTAAATTTGATTTCTAAAATATATTGTAAGGGTTTCTACTTAAATTAACTTAAATTTTAAATGGCTCTTATAAAAAAATATTTTGATCAATTTTTCTCCAGGTCGAACTTTCTTCTTGACTCAAATCTAAAATCTACACCATCAGGTATCTTTTGACATTCCAATCTAATGCTCATAATTAAATCGAGAAATTTCACGGTTTTCGTGAGTTTTTCAATTATCTTGGCACGATATTCTTAAAATCCGCAACTTACTTTCGTATTTTCCCTATAGCAGGCAACACTGAGCCGTTTTATTCCGGACGGTAGCGGAATTTGACAAAATTCCTGAAATGTGGTTTATCCCAGATACTGCATAATATTCATCGTTTATGCAATTGCTTATATTGGTATTTGGTGAGCTCGAAGTCTCTTAAGTTTTAAGAGGCTCCGAGCTTTTTTGTTTTTAAATTCAGAATGCCGCCACAAAAGTGGGAACATTTAAATTGGATTTTTACCCGGAACATTTACAAGATTTTGCATTGTCATTTTTGCTCTATTTCGTAGTTCTCTGGCTCTCTTTCTTAATTGATTTAGTAAGAATTTAAAGATTAACAGTAGGCTCGCCAGTGTGGTTGGATTCACTAGCCATCTACAGGTTGCGGGACTTGCTGGAACTGTCATCTGAATTTCAGTCTTTTTGATCATTGGGGACTCTTTATATTACCTAAGAGTTTGAAAGGTGGCTTCATAACATAATTAAGAACCTAAGCGTTTTAGATTTAACTTTGCTTTTAAGTCTTAGATCTGGCAGCTTAGATTATTTAATTATCCGAAGTTTATTTTTTAGATTACTTCCGATTAGGAACTGTTACAGACTTTTCAGAGAGCTCATAAGACGTGCCCGTCTTCGCTTACCTTACGTTCTTTGATATATAGGTTAAAGTGCTTCCACTTTTGTGGCGGTGTCAATTAGAGAGGTTTTTTTGAAAAAGTCTTTAGTTAGCTTATTTTCAGTTTTGCTCTTCTTGCTTATCGCTTCTTCAGGAGTGTTTGCAGGAAGTGCGCCTTTGGATCTACAGAACAGGGACCAAGTGACTCCTATTTACGGTGGGGAAGAACCTACACCACCAGTTCTTGACCTCAGTAGTAATACATTTAGTTATATCCTTTCGGATGAGACGGGGAGCGGGGGTAATAATCTCAGTACTCTCAATAGTGGGCAACCTTTGAATTTCCTCAC
>CANRHG010000178.1 GCA_947630385.1 uncultured Eubacteriaceae bacterium | reverse complement strand
CGGGGATAAGACATTATTGACGATTTCACAGTCCTGGATCGTGATCCCTCCCGGCTTGTCGATGTAAGCGGTCAGGATCCAGTCCGGGCCCACTTTCTCAAAAGTCACGTCGACGCACTCGTAACCCGTTTTTTCGATAACGGGCTTAAGTAATTCTTCTAATTCGCTACGTTTTGACATTCTACCTCCCCGGCTATATTAACCGAATCAAAATAGAAAGATAACATATGATTATATCCAAATTTCATTCGGAAAAACATCCGAATAGCTGAAAGCATGAAAAAAGTCCGGTTAAAAGAAAACCTTTTACCGAACTTCAAAATTTAAACCTCTAAGATCTCTTCCTCTTTTTGCTTCATGATGGAGTCGATCTCTTTAATTTTCTTGTCTGTTAATTTTTGTATGTCTTTTTCCGCTTGTTTTAAGTCGTCTTCGGTGATCGAAGAATCTTTTTCAAAATCCTTTAAATCGGCAACTTCTTTTCTTCGTACGTTGCGGATAGACACCTTACATTCCTCCGCAAACTTTTTCGCTTTTTTTACAAGCTCTTTACGGGTTTCTTCGGTAAGTTGTGGGACGGCCAGTCGGATCACTTTCCCGTCGTTGGATGGATTAAAGCCAAGATCCGCCGACAGGATCGCTTTTTCGATCGCTTTGATCTGAGTGGGATCAAACGGTTGAATCGTGATTAAACGGGCTTCCGGTGCCGCGATGTTGGCTATCTGAGTAAGCGGTGTCACCGAGCCATAATAATCGATCGAAATCTTGTCGAGTACGTGCGGATTGGCACGACCGGCTCTTAAAGTCATCAAAGCTTTGGAAAAATTCTGGATCGCAACGTCCATCTTTTCTTCCGTAACCTCAAGTTCTTTGGTTAAATCTACGTCTTGTTCTACTTGTTTTTTTGCCATAATAAAACCCCTTTATAGCTTTATTTTTACGATCTGATGATCGTGCCTGGATTCTCTCCGTTAATGGTTTTAACCAAATTATCGGCGTTTCTTAAACTAAAAACCTGAATCGGGATACGGTTGGTTTTACAAAGTGTCACGGCCGCCTGGTCCATCACTTTTAAATCGTTTCGAATCAAATCGTCGTAGGTGAGTTCTTCATACCGAATGGCCTGCGCGTCTTCCTTCGGATCCGAACTGTAAACCGCGTCGACGTTTTTTGCCAGTAATATCGCGTCCGCACGGACTTCGACCGCCCTAAGCGCTGCGGCCGTATCGGTCGTAAAGAAAGGATTTCCGGTACCCGCAGCAAAGATGACGATCCGGTCTTTATCCAGATGGTGCATCGCTTTACGGTTGGAGTACGGCTCGCAGATCGTATTCATGGCGATGGCGCTCATCACTCTGGACGGCATCCCGTTGTTTTCGAGTACGTTTTGTAAAGCCAGCGCGTTCATGACCGTCGCGAGCATTCCCATGTAGTCCGCGCTGCATTTGTCTAAGTCTCCGGCCGAGCGGCCTCTCCAAAAATTACCCCCGCCGACGACGATGGCGACCTGGATTCCCATATCGTGGATGGTTTTGATCTGCTTACAGATTTTTGTGACCGTCGCGTCGTCAAGACCAAAACGGTCTTCGCCGGCTAGGGCTTCGCCGCTAAGTTTAATTAAAACTCTTTTAAATTTCATAGACTATCCCAAAATTATATCTTAAATCAAGGCCAAAAAACAGGCATAAAAAAGACCCAAGCGTGAGCTTGAGTCTGATCGATCAAAAAATCAACTCATGTTGGCCACTTCCGGGAAGTAATCAAACGGATCGACAAACGAACCGCCGACCAAAACCCCTAGGTGTAGATGGGGTCCCGTTGACCATCCCGTACTTCCAACATAACCGATTACGTCACCTTTTTCAACCCTTTGGCCTTCAACGACGTTAAAAGCGCTTTGGTGGGCGTAATAAACCTGATGGCCCGAATCCTGTTGAACGATTACGCAGTTTCCGTAGCCGCCGTATTCTTCCGCCAGGATGACCGTCCCACCGTCGCAGGCGTGGATCTCGGTCCCCGTCGCCGCGCCGATATCGATGCCTTCGTGGCCCATGCCCTGACCGAAGATCGGGTGGATCCGGTAACCGAAAAGGCTGGTGATATCGTAAATATCGTTTAGCGGCCAGCGCCATCCGGTAGAGGAGATATAATCGCTGCTCGGTTCGGCCGGTTGGCTGGGCTGAGTATCTTCAGAAGGTTCCTCTTCGATCAAATCCTTTTGCGCTTCTTCGTATTCTTTTCTGGCGCGTTCGGCAAATTCTTTGGCCCGCTTTTCGGCTTCATAGGCCCTGGACTCCGCGTCCTGTTGCCCGGCCTGGATCTGACGTTCGAGTTCTTCCTTATCGACGTCCGAAGTATCGGTTTTTTTACGTTCTAAGTCGTATTCTCTGATTTCCGCGCTGTTCTTTTTGACCAGCGCTTTATTGTTAAGTACGACCGCCAGTTCCGAGTCGGCTTCTTTACTGACTTCTACCGCTTCGGGAGCCGTGGCCGCGCTTTGCGTTTCTTCTAAAACTTGGTCGATCTTCGCGACGCTGTCGTTTATCTCATTGTTGTACGAGTCGCTCTCTTCGATCAACCCCGTTATTTTTTCATCCGTCTCTTCCGCAAAATCCGTCTTTAGAGACTGTAGGCTAGCGTTTGATTCCTCTGAGGCAGCTCTTGCCGTTTCACTGACCGATTGAACTTTTCCTACCTGCTCATTGATCTTGTTCTGCTCGGCCTGTCTTGAGATCTCCTGGATCTTCCGGTTGGCCTCACTGATCGCCTGTTCTTCCTGTCTTATCTGGGCTTTGGCTTCTTCAATGAGTTTTTGGTTCTTGTTAAGCAACTGCTGTTGTTGGTCTTTGATGCGCTGCTGTTGCTGTTGTCTGGTCTGCAGTTGTCCTTTTTTGGAATCAAGTTCTTTTTGTTTGCTTTCCAGCTGTGCTTTCAGTTCCTCGATGGTTTTTTTGGTCGTTTCGAGTTTTTCTAAAAGCTCTTTGTCGGCCGTGACCAAATCCTTGACGACTTCCGAGTTTTCCATCTGCTCGGTCACGGTCTCTCCGGAAAACATCGCTTCCAGATAACCGTCGCTCCCGTACATGTACTGTACCCGGATGCGCTCCGCCATCGCCTTTTCCTGTTCTTCTTTTTGGGCGATAACTTCGTTGAGTTTTTTCTGGGTTTCGTTGATCTGGTTGGTCAGACTGTTGATCTGACTCGTCACGGAATCGATGTCGTTTTGGATGGAGCCTAAAATTTCGTTCGATTTAACGATCTCCTGTTCGATCCCGTCGATCGTCGTCTGCGTCTGGTCGATCTGGTAATTGGCCTTGGAAATATTCTCTTTTGAAATCTCAGTTTGGCGTTCCAGTTCTTCTATGGTCTCGGCCAAAACGGGCACGGCCAGATACACCATAAAAAACACCGCCAATAAAACGATCGCTATTTTTTTCCCTTTGCTCAAAGACCTCTTTTGCTTCATGATATTTTTCTAGATACTTAAAAAGCGGCGTGTGGCTAGACCCGCACCGAGCGAACCTATAAGCGCACCGTATACAAAAAAGGCAATCAAAACTAAAAATAAAAGGGTTCCCGGGGATACGATGATGTCCTGAAAGGCCATGAGTAAACTTCCATTTAAATAGCCGATCAAATAAAAGTAAGCGAT
>CANRHG010000177.1 GCA_947630385.1 uncultured Eubacteriaceae bacterium | reverse complement strand
GTATCCACGTTAAAAAACCTTGTAGTCTTCTCTTTTATTATGTTTTATTACAAAATTGATTGACTGCAAGATACTCTAAGCGTAAACAGTAGTAAAGAAAAAAGTGCTAACCGGTTTTTCATCCATCGTTTCACAATATCCTCTTTCTAGTTGAAATTTAATACGGACTAACAACCACAAAAAGCGGGTTTATCAAAAAATTTATAAAATTTCCTAAAATGAACGTTTTTACTTTTGAAACTGGTTTATTGTACCAGCTTTAATAAGTTTAAAATTTGTTTTTCGCCAATTCTTCTTTTTGGGCTCCATTGACATTGTTCCATCTAAAATTATGTTCAGAAAAGCTTAATCTCTGAGAAAACGGAAAACATGGTGGATATACAATAGTTTTGTTCAACGAGAAAAACTTGATTGCACCGGTAGTTAAAGGAGAAAACGGAAGAATTTAAAACTATAACTGGGAAACTTTTAATCGCCGTTAGCATTCATAAAACGCTTGACGATTTAAACTTCAGGTTCATTTTATTGAAGGAGTTACAAAAATTTGATTGTCATCCACATCAACTGTTTAGAATATTCAGGGAGGATTAAAAGAGGCCCTGTCCTCCTTAGTATGAGATGATTATGAAAAGAAATAGAAGCGTCTGCTTTCGAGAGAAACAAAAAAGCGCCCGCAGGCGCTCTCGTTAAGTTCAATTAAATCTTCGTTAGTACATGCCGAAAAAGAATACATAATAACTAACTAGGAAGGAATAGAAATTTCATATTAAACTTTGTCAATTGCCAAAGTTTAATATGGATTGACCAAAGTTTAATGAGGACCGACACAAATGTCGGTCCTTATTATTAGTTGTCCCAAACCAGCCTAAAAACCCCCGTTTTTTTGTCCAAAATTAGCGTTTTACAGATTAAAAGTTGTCCAAAATCGAGCAAACTCAAAAAATGACCAAAGTTTAATAAGTATTTTCTCTCTCCGAAAAGTCGTCAGAATTCGCTTCGGCGACCGGTTCCTCGATTCCCAACCCCATTAAAAAAATTCCCAAATCGGCTGGATGAAGATAATTCCCCTTTTTTACAGCCCGAAGTACCCGGACGATAGTATCCGTATCCACGTGATAGGCTGTAAGAAACTCTTCCGGCAGATTCTGTCTCGTCTCTTCTAAGATTCTCTCTCCAGCTTCATTTTCATACTCTAAGGAAGTTAATTTTTGAGCCTCTGTAGAGACTATCCGGTCGATGCCGTCCCGGTCCACATCGGTCGGGTTTGCCAGAAATTTCGCCAGTTTTGTCTCTTCCGGTATTGGATCCCCAGATTCGGCTTCTTCAAAAGAGCCGTCAAAAATGAAAAACGGAGCGTTACGCTCTAGTCTAATAGAAGACAGTTTCTTTCCGTGTTTGAGGCAAACTCTCAGACCATCGATCTGATGGACTGCTCTCAGGTAGCCTTCGCCGTATTGTTTCAGATCTTCGCTGAGGCACTCGCTACAGTAAAATATGCTCCGGCTGTTCTTATCTGAATCCGTCCGGTAACGGCTTTGTGGCATAAGATAAAGATAGGAGCTTTTGTAATTATCGCTTAAAAGTTCTTCAAACCGGTCTTTTAAGTTTTCCGTCTGCAGACGAAGAAAGTAGGGATAAGTAGTATAGGGGATCAGCTCTTTGGCGTTTGTAAAACGGTTGAAAGCCACTGGATTGAGCGGCTCGAAAATTCCTTCTGGGATCTTGAAAATTCCAATCGTCTGCCTCTGTGAAAGCGCCGGCGTGTTTCGTACCCAAAAACGGTTGAGGATTGAAAATAAGTGTTCTCCGGGATAGGGCCCGGGAAGTAGGTAGGCACTGTCGTTTAGATCAAACATAATGAGACTCCTCGTCTCATTATTATAACAAACGGAAGTCCCGAGAAAAAAAGACGGCACCAAAGTGCCGCCAAAGAAGGTAAGTATTATAGCTAAATTAGATTGAATATAAGAGACTAAAGCGTATTTTCCGGACTTATTTTCTAATCCTAGAAAAATCTCAGATCTCCCGTTCCGAAAGAATTTCCGTTATCCCCATCTCTTCGACCAGTTCCTTAAAGATCCGTTTCGATTTTTCATGGTAGCCGAGCCGTGATAATACATGGTAGGAGAGTTTTCTCTCTGGCCGTTCTTTCAGATACTCTTTGATAAGAAGTTTACCCACCCGACGCAGGCCTTCGTCGTAAGTTTCGGAGTGGGAGCTAATAAAGGCTGCCGAGAGCGGATAATAGCGATTGAGCGTATTGTAGTTTTCAAAACCCGCCACCTGCGTAAGAAAGCTTTTGGTCAGTATTTTCTGGCCGTCCTTCAGCTGCGGCCAGGCCGTCTCGAGCTTTTCAAGCCCCGCTTTATCGGCGAGTCCGCACCTTTTACGGTACATCGCCCGGCTATTTTCCACGCTCTCCTGACGGTTGTGTCGGATGACGGGAGCGGTATCGAATTCCGTTCCGTCCGGCTTATAGGCCCGGACTTCGGCGGGGGTGATATCCAGGACGTCCATGACCATCAGATTAAGAACGACCGGGACGGTCCCTTTTTTCGTCAGAAGATGTCTGGTCCAGCGCGAATCGGAATCATAAGATACCCCTAACGAAGAAAGATAGGAAGTCCCGTAGCGATTTTCAAGCCGGTAAAAAAGCTCTCTCCGGTCGAGCCTTAAGACGGGGTCGGCCGGATTTACGAGCTTTTCCTGTACAAAGCGCTGCTTAACGACGCCGGCGAGCTGTTCTTTGGTGATCCCCTTAAAGTCTTTCACCAGCAAAAGCATCCGCCGGACGGCCGGGCTGCACGAAGGCGGTTCTGGAAGCGCTTTTGCCGTCAGCAGCGGGTATTCGCCTTTCGGCGCGTCCTGTAGTAGAATCCCATGCTCGGGGCAGTACTCGATGCCGGCGATCTGGTGGATGCTTTTGTAGGTGGGAAAGCCGAACTCGTTAAGATCGGCCTTAAAACAAACCGGGCACCACTTGAGGCCTTCACGCTTTTGTATGCCTTTGAAGTTGTTAAGACCCAAGGTCTTGCCGACGTGAAGCCCCTTTAAGATGCGCTGCGTTGCTTTTTCCTGGGACTTTTTGGTCAGGCACGAGAGCATCTGCGGGTAGACCGTAGCCTCCATGGCAGCCTTCGGGTCGGTGAAAGCGTCCAACACCTGCGGCAGGACCGGATTGACGTGCGTTTTATTGAGCACGGTCCGACCGAAGGTGCTGGCGTTGTTGATCGGGCAAAAGGCGAAAAGCCTGGTAAGCCCCGAATAGAGGTCTTCGTCGTCCATGAGCGGCGGGAACGGGTAGAGAGGGTTTTTAAGCCACAGCTTGCGCATGGGCGCTCTCTCTTCCCAGGCCGATCAGACTTCCAAGGGCTTCCTTGATGAAGGCCTTCCGGTCGCATCCGGGGGTGTATTTTCTGACGAGTCTTCCGACTTCCGTTTGTAGCCGCTCCGTTCCAAGCAGAGTCTGGATGTTGAGGTCGACCGCCTCTCCCAGGATCTCCCGTTCCACTTCGTAGCGGATCATGACCCCGTTGTCCGCGGCGTCCTGGCGTTTGTCCGCAAAGAGATCGACCTGCCTGTCTTCAAAAAGACTCGCCTGGTCGGGGAGATAAGCGTCGGGTGAAGCCGCGCGGGTGACGCTGTCGCCTTTTCTTATGCCGTCGATGATCTGGGTGGTCTGGCGGTGGTAGATCTCGGCTGCCTGCCGGAGGG
>CANRHG010000176.1 GCA_947630385.1 uncultured Eubacteriaceae bacterium | reverse complement strand
CCAACCGATCACCTCTGTCTCGATCTACACCTGGTCGACCGTCGGGGCCAACGGCGTGCAGAACGACATGAACTGTAAGTTCGTCACCAACGCCCAGGGCAGCGGGACCAACCAGTATAGCTGGGACTTCCCGGTCAACAACACACCGGTCAACGAACATTACAACGCGGCCGACTCGATCAAAGTCCACGTCTACGCTTCTACGGCTACGTCGGCAAGCTTTGCCGGAGCCAAGCAGTATAGCTGGATGGAAGCGACCCAAGCGGCCGATCACAACGTCGCCTATGTGACCTACTCTCAAAACGTAGGCTTTAACACGCCGACGGTCTACGACGGCGAAGACAGTGGAACACAGGGACGCGTTTTAGGTTTAGAAGGCCTAAGAATTTCATCCCCGATTGAAGGCGTTCAGGTCCAGACCAGGGTCCACGTCGAAGACATCGGCTGGATGGAAGCGGTCGGAGACGGCGTCTACGCCGGAACGATGGGCCAAAACAAACAGGTCGAAGCGATCAACTTAAGCCTAACGGGAGACAACGCGCCGAACTACAGAATCGAATACCGCGCTTACGTTCAGGATATCGGTTGGATGAACTGGGTCTCGGGTGGCCAGGATGCTGGTACGACCGGTGACAACAAACAGATCGAGTGCGTCGATATCCGTATCGTTCCGGCTTAAGGTTTTAAATAGGAAGTTTTTAAATCTAGGATTTTTGGAGCTTATTGTTTGGATAAGCTCCAGACCTTATCTTTAGAAAAAATTTAAGTGAGTTTTTGGTTTGAAAGAGAGCTTATAGGTAGCTTATGTGGGGAATGAGGAATAACGGCTATTTTAATTGATTCATAGGTTTCCTACAGGAGTATCGTTCTTTCAGGAAGAACTCTTAAAGTTTTGGTTTAAACTTATTTAGATTTAAATAACGTAAAGATATATTTAGAATCTCTACGTTAATATAAAAAATAGATAGCCGATTAATTAAATGACTTAAGAATTTCGGTAATTAGTCGGCTATGATTTTAAGGAGAGAATTTGAAAATAAAAATAAATCGAATTTTTACTCTGTTCTGGCTCGCACTGATTCTTTTAGTTTCCAGTGGAACTGGAGTGTTCGCGAGTGCGACTGAGAAAGGTTCTTTCGGCTCTGCGAGTACTTATTCTTCATTAGGTGTATCTAAGACTTACTATGATTCGCAGTCGAATACGACGAAAACTATCCCTGATACAGGGGGCAGTAATTATTATGTCTGGAATGATGTAGGAACTGTTTCTAACGGTGGGATTACTTTCCCATCAGGCCAGACTTCTTGGGCCGTTATCCCTGCCGGACCTGGAACCAATGGGGTTAGTGATGGCAATGGTAACATCGTTCCACAGCAGGTCTGGAATATAGAAGGTCCTACTTATTTAGTTATTGGTGAAGTTAACGATAATAGTAATGGCAATGAAAGAATTAATGGGTTAGTTCAGATTAATATTGCTTCAACTGGTTCCTTGACGGTTTATGGGGCTACAGAAAACCCAAACGCTTGTTACGCGACTCTAAAAGGCACAAGTAGTGTACCTCCATTGACTGTAGCAGAAGGGGGATCTTTTACTCTCAATTCAGGTGGAATGGCTTTGACCTCAAATGCTGCAGACACGACCCCACAGGCTGTTGCTGGAAAAGGGAGCCTAACTGTTTTAAGTGGCAAACTTGGTTTAGTTAACGAAAGTACAACGGGTAGCAGCGGAATGGTTGCTGATAGTATTAGTTTTTCTGTAAAAGGAGGGATTGTACGAAGCAATAGTAATACTGCCACCGAGACTCCGGGGGGACCACTTACAGCTGAGCCTATAGGCGCGAATGTGACCGTTTCGGGAAACAGCATTGTAGCTTCAAAAGATGCAAATGAAGTAGTTCAGAAGCCCTGTAACGGTATAATAGTGGATTTAGATACTTATTCTTATACTAATCCAGGAGGAATTGGTGCCGGATCAAGTACATTTTCAGGTGAGGCTACGGTCAATGGGACGGTTACGGCGGATTTCCCAGGAAATGGGGCGAATATAACGTTTGAGGATTTAGAGGTTCCGACAGGTTCTACTCTAAATATTGGTTCGGGCCAGAATATTAGTTATGTTAAAAATGCGACCGTTAATGGCGATATCTCTGTAGAAAAAGGAGGCAGTCTAAAAGCTTCTCAAGCCACAACAACGACAACGGTCAACGGAAGCATTACGGGAAGCTTTACTAATAGTGGGTATCCAGTAACCGGCACCGGAATGATCCCAATTGAGAACGGGAAAACAATGGTCGAACTAGATCAGGGAGCACTTGGAGCCACTTATTTTGGGGATATAGTCGATACAATAAATGAGTTATTCGATAAGAGCGGACAAACAGACGTCGAGTTTAAAGAACAAACCAACGGAAGTTATTTTCTACAGTTACCGACTACAAATCCACCGGCCACGGTCACGCTGCCTGACCTTTCTTCAGTCTACGACAACTTCATCGGCTGGTTTACGGTAACGGATCAAAATCAGACGACGCAGCCAGTTGCCCAGGCCTTAGCTGTAACGGAGCAGACACTCGCCTATACAATCAATCCTCGGGTCGGCCAGAACGTCATCCCTCTCTTTGTTGGTGGACAGCCTTCAGAAAACATGCAGTGGCCGAACGTCACGTCCGTGAGCCTAACGAAGAACAACTACACGTTCTATAACAATTCTACTATCAACCAGAGCGAAGACATTGGTTTTGCTACCACGCCCAATGGTCTCTCTGCCTATAACTTTAATTGGATTCTCGTTCCGAGCGGCGCCACTCAAGGACCGTCTTTCATACCGGATCCCAAGAACAGCGAGAATAGCGACGTCTTAAAATATTACATTTACAATAATCGAGCTAATTCTGGGGATATTCTATGGCAGCTCACCTTCGAGGACGGTATAGGAACGCTTTCCTACTACGGGCAGGGGACCTATGGCTACAACGCAACAGGGAGCTATACACTAAAAGCTGTATCCTACGGGGCCCAGTCTTTGAGCAACGCAAACAAAGTTTTGGCCAGTTCCGGTACGATTACCGTGAGCAACTCTGGTGTCGGTAGCGTCTATTTGACCTTAGACGGAAGCCGTCCCACGGGGATCGAAACGGTCGATATGGACACGACCCGCACCATGCAGTTGGGCTTTCAGGCTTACTCCGGAACGGGTGGAACAGGACGTCCGATAACAGGACTGGCTCCGAACTATCGACTAACTCTGGAAAACGACACGGGAACCGCCGAAGAGTACGACGCTAGTCGCTTTGCTTATATTGACGACGAAGGCCTGATAACTTTCCTTAAACCAACACCACTCGGATATTATCTTGTCGTAAGTGTATCCGTGGGCGGGGTAGATTCCCAGAACAAAGCTTCGCTTTCGGTCTATTCGGACTTAGTCGATGCGACGCTTTCGGGGATTGAAGCTAAGCTCGATCCGGTTAATATCTCGGTCAACACCTACGACCCGCTACTTAACAACGAAGACGGCACGGGGAACGTCCTTGGCGCCTACGCATTGCAGCGGAACATCGTTCCGGTCCCGGCAACGGCAGAGTTTGAGCCAGAAAACTTAAGCTTTACTTCCAGCGATCCGAATCTTAAAGTTAATCAGAACGATGAAGGAATCTACTATATTCAGATGCCGACAGGTGTCTACACCGGTAGTACGCTCATTACAGCAAGTTATGATCTCGAAGACGGAACGCCTCTAACG
>CANRHG010000175.1 GCA_947630385.1 uncultured Eubacteriaceae bacterium | reverse complement strand
GCCGGTTCCGGTTCGGTCGTGACCGTAACTTCTGCCGTAGCCGTAAGGCCTTCGTATTCGGCGTTGACCTGAGTCGTGCCTTCCGCTACGCCTTCAACGACGCCTTCTTCGCTTACTGTAGCGATTTCTGGGTCGTCCGAACTCCAGGTAACGGTAGCTCCTTCGGGTAGGTCCTCTCCATCGAGTTTCGGTGTAAGCGTATCCGTCTGTCCGATTGTAAGACTTAACGTAGCAGGATCTAACGTCAGCTCGCCTTCCGGAGCTTCGATGACCCGGACGTTGGTGACAACGCTATATTCGCCGCCTTGATAGGTGGTCGTGATCGTGGTTTCACCTAATCCCATCGGCTGGACGTTTCCGTAAGCATTGACTCTGGCGATCGACGTATTGGCCGACTGATAATTAAATCTATTTCCGAAAGCGATCGTTGTCGTATTCAGTGGGGTCAGCCTTGCGTCGACGTTTTTGACTAGATCTTCGCCTAAGACGAATACGAGTTCCTCTTGCGCGGTGATGCCGGTAGGCTCGACCGCGGTCGCGACGGTTTGTACGTCAAACTCACAGGTGTAAGTTTCCCCGCCGTACTGATAGGTAGCCGTGATCGTAGTCGACCCGACGTAATCGTCCTCGGGATAGACCGTACTGCCGTAAATCGGGAAGTGTACCGGATCGCTCGAGCTAAAGGTTAAATTGGCCTGATTAAGACCATGCCCCTTCGGAACGCCCGTTACATTCTTTGATAAGTCATAGGTCGCAATGTCACTCGTGCTACTTTCTACAAGATAGATCGTATCGAGCCAGGGTTGAATCCCGACTTCTTCCTGAATTCCAGTGCCTGTGACGTTAATGACGACGTTGTTTGTGCTCTGTACGCCGTCGACATAGCAGATCAGTGTTAGGGGATAGCTGACCGGTGTGGGCTGCAAGAACGTGACTACGCCGTTTTCGTCGACTTCGGCATAATCCTCCCAGTTGTAGACACCGCTCATGTTAAGACTCCAGGTCACTTCGTGGCCCGGAACGTAAACCTGTTGGCCATTCTCTAATCTATAAGAATAGTCCCCAAAATCGACCGACGGGGTCTCATTCATGTTAAAGGTATACTGATTGGCAGCAATCGTTCCGTTATAGGTGATTTGTACATATTGAACTTGCGAAGGATTGACGACAAAACGTAACTGAGAACTTAACGTTGTCACAGAGCCTCCGGCCGTTCCGGTCGCAACGGTCAAATTGTAGATCCCCGGAGTCCCCCCTTGTACCAAACTTCCCGCATTACCGGCGGTCATATTATAAGTAAGTTCTACCTTGCCTGGAATAAAGGTGTGGCTCCCCGCAGTAATAGAATCCTCAACCGTTTGGGTTATCCCAAGACCGTAAGCATTTGGAGCTTGTGTTGGAAGACTGCTTAACGTGCCTACACCATTTTCCGTTTCAAAATAGGTCCACTCGGAAGCTTCATTATACGGCTGTCCGGTCGCAATCGTCCCACTTGGCAGTCGGTTGGTAGCGTTTTGTCCAGGTACGGGAGCAAAACTCCAATTAAAGGCATCGGCAAAATACGTCCCGTTCGCGGTTAAGTCTGCGTTAGCTACAAAACCAGTAGGTCCGGACTGAGTAGGAACTGGATACTTCCCTTCCTCGCTCGTTCCTGCGGTACCGTTATTATAGAAATTTAAAACCCCGCTGTTATCGAGGGAAACGCCGTAGATGTTGTCAAAATTTTGGGGCTCTACCGGAAGATAAGTTCCTTGAATGGTGTAGCCTTGGACATCCCCCAGTGAAGCAATCGAGCCATCACCTGGAACATATTCATTGTCGACGTTTATAACATCCTCAGGCGTATAAGGAACTAGTGGTGTTCCCGGACTATAAACTTGGCCAGGAGTTGAGAACAAACCGGAGTTTTCAAATTCTACGGTTCCATTTAAAGTCATACTCCCAGTTTTGGTATTATCAAATGCCGCGTTAGGTCCAATAATTATGGTTGTATTTTGATTTGGTGTTCCAAGCGAAAGTGAACCATAGTTAGTTAATGCGGAACCTTCATTCAAAGTAACAGTACTAGACAGAATTGCAGTTCCATTATTAATTAAAGAAGAATCCTCATTTAAAGCGACTGGACCGGAAAAACCTAAGGAGCAGCCTGATGCGATGGCTAAAGACTCATCCTCTGGAACCTGAACAGCCTGGTTATTATTTATTGTTACGTTATTAAATGGAGCTTGCCAGTTAAAATTACCACTATCGTAAATAGAGGCCTGGAAAGGCTGGCTCTGTGTCCCAAGTACAAGAGAATAAGGGCTTACGCTACTAAAGGAGACATTTGGCGCTCCTCCACCGTAGGTAAACGTAGCCACAAGAGAATTAGTGTATTCTACATCGCTACTTTCCGATGGCATCCCTGCAGCCGCTATAAAACTGTCCTCAGCCGTAATACTCGTAGCTCCTAAATTAGCCGGCCGATAAGGACTACTAGAATAGTTGTAAAGCCCTAACAGACAACTATTTTCCATAGTAACAGCCGTACTATTCGAAAAAATTGACGCCGTAGTTCCGGTCTGTGCTCCTGTCGCATTAGCAATTAACGCGCTATTAAATAAATTTACCTCAGATTGTCCAGAAACGACTGGCTCCCCAGCCCCAGCCTTACTTGATTCTAATTGAACAAGACCTGAATTTATATTTAATTTCCCAGAACCCCAAATTGGGTAATTCGTATCAGCATTACTGAAAATTCCTAAACTGGAATTTAACCAATTCTCGGAAGTTCCGAATATATTGACCGTTCCGTTGTTCTGAATCGAAAAGTCGCCGCCCGCAGCTAACTCTGTTAAACTCTCGCCATTAGACCCGACAACAATATTCAAGGTAGAATTAGAATCGACAGTTATCTGTTTTCCGTCCCATACATCTGTTGCTGAACTAGTTTTATTGCCGAGAATAATCCACCAGGTTGTACCAGTAAGCGTTGCGGCTGTCCCACCATTTGGAAGCACATTCGGACCGTCGATACTATCAGAGTAATACTCAACGTAAGTATTACCAGCACCTACTGGAATCTCCACTCCCCCCTCCGGTCCGATCGGGGTAATCCCCGCTATGTACTGACTCTCATTACTCTCAGTGATAACTTGACCCCCGGCCATAACACCCGAAGCCAAAACTACAAAAAAGAGTAGAACTGAAAATAAGCTAATTAAAGACTTTTTCAAAAAAACCTCTCAAATCAATACCGCCACAAAAGTGGAAGCACTTAAATACCTTAAAGCGATACAGAAGTAAATCAAAACAAATCGCGTCTTGATGAGATTTTTGAAAAAGCCTGTGCTAATTTAGAAGAAACTTTAAAAGTAAACTCCCAACGATCTAGGAATCAAAAAATCAGATCTAAGATTAAAAAGTAAAATTAAATCAGAAATGCCAAGATTTCCAATCCGTTATGAAGTTTTCCTCCCCCCCCCAGTCCGCAGCTAGAATAATAACTCTTAACTAAAAGTTCTAAACCTAGACTATAGGCCCTGGAAACTTACGAGAGAGCTAGTAAGTTTAATTTCGTTAGTTAACCCTTCTAATCTAAAATCCCCATAAAACTAGTTTAGAAAAAAAGCCAGGGAACCCTGTAACAAGAGCAAAAACAACAACGTAAAAGCACGTGAAAAATCCGAGTAAAAGTTAAATTCAAATGTTTCCACTTTTGTGGCGGTATCTTAAATTTAAAAACAAAAAAAGCCCGGAGCCTCTTAAAAATTAAGAGACTTCGAGCTAACC
>CANRHG010000174.1 GCA_947630385.1 uncultured Eubacteriaceae bacterium | reverse complement strand
CGGCTGCTTATGCAGGGGCTAAAAAGCTTTAGAGAGACCGAGCGATCTCTTCTCTGCCTATGGGTGGCCAAATGCATTAACTTTACTTGTCTGGTCTTCCTGCGGTTGCAACCACTCCCTATGGAGAGATAAGCGTACAGGTCAGACGGGTGTGGCGGTGTATCCACTTTAAAAAATTCGTAGTATTATTCTGTAATAAACTTTTTATCATGTTTTATTACAAAATCTATTGACTGCGAAATACACTGTCTTAATAAGACCAAAGAGCTCGGCTTTAAGGTTTTGCAGTTTAACGCGGTCGTTCGCAGCAATACCGCCGCCAGAAAACTTTACGAAAAACTCGGCTTTAAGCCGCTCGGGATCATCTCCCACGGTTTTAAAATGAAGGACGGGCATTTCGAGGACATCTGTCCGTACTATTTTGAGGTATAAAAAAAGAGACCTTTCGGTCTCAAAATTTCAGATTTAAGATGGTAACATAACGAATTAACTTTGCAACTTAGGTTCAGTAGGATTTCCCAAGATGAGACTGCAACGTCGCCGTCGCAGCGGTTCCCCTTTATTCATCTTTTACAGCGTCGCCGCGAGTAAGACTGAATTACCACTTAGTGTGCACTCCAATCCCCGCTATGCCTCCGTAAGAGCAGTCTAGGAGATTTCCTCATCGATTGATTCTGGCCCTTAGCCTCTTTTGCAGATCCGGTTTCGGATGCAATACCAAAACGCCTTTGGCCGAAGCCGTTTTAGTTGTCAATCCATCCACCTTACCACTCAAGGCAGGCTACGCTGCCCAACCTTAATTGAGCAGGTTTTCCCTGAAACTTCAGGTCTCCACGGTAAAAGGGTCGTTAATCACATGCCGTTGTGATCTGCCCCATAAACCTTAACCCCCAGCGAACACCCCCGATTGGGCATCAAAAGCATTTGCCAGGGACTTCATCGATTTGCCCTTCGGCGGATTTTTAGGCCCGCCCTGGTGACCAAAAGAATCGACTAGAATACTGTACCATCGGACTTTATTTTACCACCCAAAGCCCTTTTTGTAAAGCGTTTCGGGTAAATTTTTGTCTTATTACTGTAATTTTTAGTTATTGGCTTTATTCTTAGTACCCAATTTAAACCGAAATACGCAACATTTTAGAAAAATTTTTTTGGTTAAAATTAGGGAGAAAATAAAAGATCCGGTGTCCAGGAGTTATAAGAGAGGCACCGGATCGACTCATCAGGTTTGAATTGCTACGGAAAGGTTGGACCTTGTTCTGACCAGGGTAGATGATCAGATGAGTAGAAAGAAGTTTGACAATAAGTATTCTGACTCCCGATGAGCTACTACTATAATATCACAATTTTTTTAAACATCTAGACCTTTCGGACTGTTAAACGATATCAATTTAATGAAAGTTTTTTGAAACAAAACTGACCAAAAGTCAAGCATTTTTTAAAATTTTTTAAAATTATTGCGTTAAATGCAACAACGTCCCCGGAGACGCTTTTTATGGGAAAAGATAGACTTCGATCCCCTTTTCTTCGATCTCCTGGATCTTCTCTTCGACTTCCTTTTGGACCAACATTTCGATCATGTCATCGCTCCGGTCGTTCGGGGAAAGCCCGCTTGAGACGACCTCGTCGTTCATTTTATTTATCATATCGTTGCGGTAATCGTCGCCAAGGGTCTCACAAAAACGTTCTTTAAGA
Source organism: uncultured Eubacteriaceae bacterium (assembly GCA_947630385.1). Taxonomy (GTDB): domain Bacteria; phylum Bacillota; class Clostridia; order Eubacteriales; family Eubacteriaceae; genus CANRHG01. Next base: position 2,164 of record CANRHG010000174.1, on the reverse strand, counting down.
AATTCGTAATTTTGGTCGAGCCCAAAAAAGATCCGGTTCCTTTTAATGTCTTCCTCGTTTATATCCCCCTTCAGCTCATCTAGGTGGCGCCAGGCGTAATCCGTAAGGTTTGCTAGTCCGTAATGCTTGTCAAAGGCGATCGTGGAACGCAGCTTTCGTACCGCCGGCCAGAGTTCGTCTTCCGGAACGTTTTCCAGTTTGACCCGGGCTCTTCTTTTGTGGCGTTCGTCGCCGATGACTTCAAGGTGGTAGACCCTTTTATCGGCGTCGAACTCGGCGTAGGTGGAGACAAACGAGTTTTCCTGCGGATAAAACGAATCGAGGCATTCTTTTAGGATGAGTTCCTGGGCGTCGCACGCTTTTTGGGTGGCTTCGTCCTGGTAGCCCTTAAAGAAATCGTACAGGTAGTGGTCGGTGCTACGAACGACCGCGTTTAAAACCGGCTGTTCAAAGAGCGGGATCATGTCGATTTCCGTAGCGTACAGCCCGTTTCTCTCCAGATCTTCTAGGCTGATCTCCAGTTCGTCGAGTTCCGCGTTTTCGGTTATTAGGTAGTCATAAGACTCTCCGATATCTTCGATGGCCCTCTTAAAATCGGAGGAAGTTTCTACCGGTATGATGTTCCACAGATTTCCGTGATGGATCTGCGCGAGCTCCTTTAGCTGTTCCCAGGTAAAGTAAATGACTTTTTCGTCCCAGTGCCCAATCCTCGAGCCACTTTTGATCTCGTACACGTGGTCGTGTTTTTCTTTTCCGATAAGATAGTATTTTAAGGGTTTTCTAGAATTAAGCCCGACGATTCGGCTCAGTCCAGTATCGGTATCAAAGCTGTAGGCGTCTTTGGTGAGTATGGCGTCCCCTTTATGAAGAAACAACAGGTTTTGCAGTTTTCTAAAGAGCTTAGGGATCTCTTCGTCCGTATCGACGTCGTACGGGTTTTCGATCTCTACGACCTCGACCTTTTGGTTTAGGCCCTCACTTTTTAACTTTTCTTCGAGCTCTGCCGCCAGTTTTTCGGCCTGCCTGCGCTCAAAATTACCTTTAAAGTAAAAGAAGCGAAAGTCCGGACGGTTTTGACTATAGTTCTTAATCATCCGCTCGACCAGGTCCTGTCTCTCTTCCGGGCTCATTTTATAAACCGTATCCAGAGCCTCCTTACTAAGACCGATATCCTCTCCCGTCTCTTCCAGGAGATCGAACACGGCTCTTAGGGTCTCTAAGTCCTTCTCTTCCTTTTCTTCGATCGGGCCCAGCTCCTTTAAGAGGTTCTTGTTCGTCTTCGAGTACGCCGCGACCTGTCCCTGTTGGTTTCTAAGACGCTGTCCCAGGGTAACGTTTACACCGGCGTAGGGACGTACCGCCGCGATAAACGGAACGGTCGGGGCGGCTTTGTCGATTATCCCCGTATTTATCGTATCGTCTTCGCTCGCGGCGATGACGAGATCGCTCGAGGTGATGTGTTCTACGGGCATGGCTTTTTCATAAACCTGTACGTTTGGAAGGGCCCTTAAGATCTCCAACGATTCGTTATCGATGGGGTACGGCGAATAATAGAAGATCTGTTTTACGTCGTCGAGCATCTTTGCGTACTCGACCCCTTCTTTTGTATGGCCAAAGATAAAAACCGACTGTATTTCGGCAAATAATGGAATCACTTCCTCCTCCTTTTCGAAATAGCCGGACATGTCCGGCGGGGCGAAAATTTCGCCTAGAAAAAACAAATCGCCTAGCTTAAAATTAAGCCAGACGACATTTCCATCGTTTCAACATTTCCCTGCAAATTTTCAGTTTTTATTATTATACAATTCTTTTTTATAAAAATGTAAATTCGCTAGATTTTTATAAATTTTTTAACTTCTCCGTCTGGTCGTACGTGATCAGCGCGTCCACCATCTCGTCGATGTCCCCGTCTAAAAAGCTTTCGAGTTCGTGGGTGGTCTTTCCGATCCTATGGTCCGTCACGCGACTTTGCGGGAAGTTGTAAGTCCTGATGCGTTCGCTCCGGTCGCCCGTTCCCACCTGGGACCTACGTTCGCTCGCGATCTTTTCCTGGCGCTTTCGCTCTTCGATCTCGTACAGACGCGACTTTAGGACCTTTAAGGCCTTGTTCTTGTTTTTAAGCTGTGACTTTTCGTCCTGGCAAGTGATGACGATCCCCGTCGGA
>CANRHG010000173.1 GCA_947630385.1 uncultured Eubacteriaceae bacterium | reverse complement strand
CAGTTTAGTAGATCCTGATAGGAGAGTTCCTCGCCTTCGACCAGACCGGCCTGGCTGGCTTCCCACCCGAACTGATTGACTTCGTTACCTACCGTCACTTTTTGACTCAAATCGTCGATGGTCTCGGTTAGAATCAGAGCCGTCATCAGTTTGGTCGTGCTGGCCGGGTAGAATGACTCGAGGGCGTTTTGTTCGTACAAAACGTCCCCCGTATTTTTTTCGATGATCAAAACGCCTTCATCAGGAGAAAACTCCGGAAAGGCGAAAACGGGGCTGTGCCCCAGTAGTAAAACAACCAGTAATACTAAAAGACCTTTACTGAATACGCTCGATGGCTTTAAATAAATCTTTGTTTTTATTAATTTCACTCTCGGTTCCGATCGTAACATAATGGTCTTTATCTAAAGCCCTCTTAAGGATCTCATTGGTCTTTTTTAAATCCTCAAGCTGTGTATCCAAAATTTGCTCTCTTACCTTTTGCTGGTCCTCGTTTGTATAGCCCGTCAGATACATCTTTTCGGCCACTAAGAGCTTGCTTTTTGTCGAAAGCGGCACTTCCAGGGGACTCATGGTCCCGACGATGTATTTGTCGAGTTCGTCGCGGCTTAAGTCGAGTTCGTCGATGTAATTTACGACGTTATCAAAATTTTCGTAGGTCTTTTTTAAATTCGGATCTCTAAAGGAACTAAAGATGATGTCGCCTTCCCTCGAGGCTTTAAACGAGGTCCCGTACGCCCCGCCCAGGACGCGGATGGCGTTCCACAGATAATCCATGGACAGTATCGTCGATAAAACGTTAAAAGCCCCTTTTAGCTCTTCGTCCGGTTCGATCTGGGCACCTTTCGCGTTGTACATGACGTTTCCCTGCGTGATAAAGGCTTCGTTTTCCGGCAAGCTTTCAAGATTAAGCTCGGCTCTTTCATAGTGAGTATCCGGCAGTTCGTCGATGACGCCCTTTAACTCCCCAATTACGTCTTCTTTGAAGTTTTCATTACAGGCAAAACTGATAAACAGGTCGTTTTTGTTGATGAGCTTGTCCTGGATCTCCTGTAATTTTCGGCTTACTTTGTCCCAGTTTTCCTCAAAGTGGTCCATAAGATCTACTAAAAAGTCGTAAAATTCCAAGCCGTCGAGGCGTTCCATGATGCGGCTTTCCTTGGACGTTGAGGCTTTGGTTCTAAGGGAGGCAAAAGAGTTTCCGTAGTTTTGTATGGCCGCTTTTTTGGATATTTTTTCTTCCACCAGCAGATTGTAGATGTGTTCTTTTTCGTCAAAGCGGGTCCGCAGCATGAACTCTTTTAACAGTTTAAAGGCTTGGCTTAAGTATTTTTCGCGAAGGGCGATGCGTATAAAAAGTCTCGTATCGACGTCTTTAGTTTTAACGATCTGGTTGGTGTTGCTGATAATATTTATGTCTCCGGTGTACAGATCCAGATATTTGTTTAAATTTTCGTACGACAGATGTTCCGTAGCGATGTTGGCCAGGATACGTTCGTAAAGAGCCAAGTAAAATAGATCTTCTTCGTCTAAGGCGCCGGCGTTAAAATCAAGGTTGACGTAGACGATATCGCTGTTGCCCTCGTCGAGGTAAATGGCCGGGACCCCGTCGATCTTAAGCTCTTCCCAGTTTATTTCATTAATGTTGCGATCGATCTCGTCGACGGCAAGTCTTGGGATGGTTTTTAAGGCTTCCGGAGAATCCACCGACTGTTGCCTGCGGATGAGTTCGTTAGTCTCGCTTACGAGCTCCTTAAGTTCTTCTTGACTTAAGGAAGCTTTGTAGTCCGCCAACTCTTTTTGGGCCTTTTCTTCCCTTTCTATTAAATAATTTTCATCCGGCCTCAATACAACCGTAGCTTTGTGGTCGTTATCTAAAAAAACCTCTTTGATCAGCTTTTCAAACCCGTCCTTTTCAAGGAGCTTAGCAAGGTGATCAAACTGTTTTGTGATTTCGATTTTTTTAAGCGGATCCTTATCGTAGACCCAGTCCTCAAACATCTGTAAGCCGACGAGTAGACCCTTAGGTAGGCGTCCGCTCTCGCCGTTTAGAACTTCCAACGTTTTAAATTCGTCGGCGTTGATCGCGCCCTGAAGCAGTTCTTTATCGATGCCTATTTTTACGAACTTTTCTAAATTCCTATTGATGATCTCCATAATCTTGTCGATGTCCCCGCGGTCCGTGTTCGTAAATTCAATAAAGACGTTCGGTTGTCTAAGCGAGGTCATGAGCGTAGCTTTGATGTCTTCGGCCAGGCGCGCATCGAGAATTTGGAGCCTTAAAGGCGAGGCGTTGTTGTTAAAGAGAAGGTCTGCCACGATCCCGATCGCGGTCAGATCTCCTGGCGTGTAATTATCGTCTAAGACGTAACTGATCGCCATGAGATCTTTTCTCGTCTTGTCTTCTTCCGGCGAGATGGGATAACGTCCTTCGACGACCTCATCGTAGGCGATGGGTGCTTGTAGTGGGATCGAAGAGTTGACTTCTTTTTTATCGAAGTCTTTTAGCCACGAATCGAGGTAGGCCAGTTGTTCTTCTAAATCGAGATCCCCATATAAATATAGATAAGAGTTCGACGGGTGGTACAGATTCTTGTGGAAATCGATAAAATCCTCGTAAGTAAGTTCCGGAATGTTTTGCGGGTTTCCGCCGGAGTCTCCGCTATAGATGGTATCGGGATAAAGGGCCTTAAAGACTTCTTCTTCGAGTAAGGAGCTCGGATCGGAATAGACGCCCTTCATTTCGTTGTAGACGACCCCGTTGATCGTTACCGGCTCATCCTCGTTTTCCAGATGGTAGTGCCAGCCTTCCTGTTTAAAGGTATACGGATTGTTGTAGATGTTCGGGTAAAAGACCGCGTCCAGATAAACGTCCATCAGATTGCGAAAATCTTTGTCGTTGGTCGTGGCGATGGGATAGACCGTTTTGTCCGGATACGTCATCGCGTTTAAAAACGTGTTGATCGAACCCTTGGCCAGTTCCACAAACGGCTCTTTTACCGGATATTTTTTTGACCCGCATAAGGTGGAGTGTTCGAGGATGTGGGCTACCCCCGTCGAGTTGTTGGAGGGGGTACGAAACCCCGCGTAAAAGACCTTGTTGGGGTCTTCGTTTAAAATGGCGATGAGTTTTGCTCCGGATTTTTCGTGTTCGAGTTCGACGATATCTGCGTTTAGATCGTCGTTGTTGGCGGTTCTTAAAATCTTAAAACCGTGTGTATCGTTTATTTTCATTTATTTTTTAAATTTTCTAGGCGCTCTTTAATCTCGCTTTCGTATCCGTTTTCCGTCGGATAATAAAACCTCTCACCGACGATGTCGTCGGGCAGGTATTGTTGGGGGCAGTAATTGCCCGGATAATCGTGCGGGTAAAGGTAAGTGGCGTTGTCGCGTAGCTTCTTGCTCCCGGGCGTGTTGATGTTGATTAAATTCCCCGGGACCTGTCCCGTCGAGTCCTTTTTAAGGCTTCTTCTGGCGTTTTCTAAGCCTTCGTACGAGGCGTTGCTCTTAGGAGAAGAGGCCAAAAACGTCGTCGCCTGCGCCAGGTTGATCCTGGCTTCGGGAAGTCCGATCATGTCCACGGCCTGCGCGGCGGCGACCGCAACGGGCAGGGCCTGGGGTTGGGCGTTACCGATATCCTCCGAAGCCGATATCACGAGGCGCCTCGCGATAAACTTCGGATCTTCCCCGGCGTCCAACATCTTGGCCAGCCAGAACAGCGCCGCGTCCGGATCGGTCCCGCGGATGCTCTTGATGAACGCGGAGATCGTATCGTAATGATTGTCCCCTTTTTTGTCGTAATATACTGCCTTTTGTTGTATGCAGTCGCTGGCCGTCTCTAGATCGATAACAATCTTCCCTTTTTCGTCTCTGTCCTGCGTCAGCGCG
>CANRHG010000172.1 GCA_947630385.1 uncultured Eubacteriaceae bacterium | reverse complement strand
GATAAAGTGACCTCGTCTTTTAAGATACGAATAAAGATCGGGTAGCTCGCGCCGGTCTCGGGCAGCCTCTTCGTCTTATAGGCGCTCATGAGCTTATCGACGACCGCTTTTTTTACGATGCGTTGTCCGTCGGACTTACTAAAGAGTTTGGACTTGACCGACGAGATCTTCGCTGCCGGAAAAGCCCCGTCTTCCGGGATGTAGTCCTGCCAGGGTAGCGCCTTGGTCTTGTCAAAAAGCTCTTCAAAACTTTCGGCGTGGAAGCTGCCGATCTCTAGAAGCACCCGGTCGGCGCAGCGAAGCCAAAGGTTAGAGCGGATGATCGCTTCTTCGTCGCCCAAAAAACGGACCCGTCCGTTCTCGGTCGTTAGGATCTCATAGCCTAACTTTTTTATCTCGTCGCGAACGACCCCTTCGAGTCCAAACGCGCAGCTCGCGCACAGTGTGTAGGTCATAAGTCCACCGGTGCCGTATCACGTCCGTAGATAAACAAATATTTATAACCGTCTTCCCTGGCTTTATTTATCTGCTTTCCGAGATTCTTCTTTTTGGGGACCATATTGACGGTGTAGCCTTCGGCCCTCAGTTTATCGGCCTGGGCGATGACCCCGCTCATCTCGTCCTTATTTGGATCGCAAAGAAGTAAGATCTTCTTTTGATCCTCTAGTCCCTCCACGATGTCGGTGAGCAGGTCCACGAGGCGCTCAAAACCGATCGAAAAACCGACCGCCGGAACGCTCTGTTTACTCGTCTTTCCGATCATCTCGTCGTAGCGTCCGCCTCCGGCAATGCTCGCACCGGAACCGGCGGAGATCTCAAAGACAGGGCCGGTATAATAACCCATCCCGCGAACGAGGCTGAAGTCAAAGACGATGTCGTACTTATCCCCACTCGTGGCTCTTACGGCCGAAATGATCCGCTTTAGTCCGTCTACGACGTCCGTAAGTCCGGTAAGGGTCTCGAGCCTGTCCAGGCTCATGTCCTTTGACTCTGAGATGAGTTTGTTGATTTTTTCTATATCAAAGCCTTTTTTTACGAGCTCTTCTTTAACCCCTTCGGGACCGATCTTGTCGAGTTTATCAAGGCTGATCGCGACCGAGCCGATTTGATCCTCACTAAAACCGCACGAAAGGATAAAAGCGTTTAAAAGCCTTCGGTCGCTGATCTTTATCACAAAATCCTTTATTCCAACGTCGAGTAGAGCCTGAGCTGTCGTGTGGATCAGGTCGATCTCCGCGGCGATCGTGTGGTCTCCGATGATGTCGATGTCGCACTGTTTAAATAGACGGTAGCGCCCCTTTTGTGGGCGTTCGGCGCGAAAGACGTTTCCGATCTGGATGCTCTTAAACGGGGACTCGAGCTTTTCTTTGTTGTTCGAAAAAAAACGGCTAAGAGGGAGCGTCAGGTCAAAGCGCAGCCCGCTGTCGCAGATGTCCCTAACACCTTGGGCATTTTTTAGGTCGAGCTTTTCGCCTCTTTTAGCGATCGTAAAGAGCATCTTTAAGTTTTCCCCGCCATCGCTCGAGAGCAAGAGGTCCAGGTCTTCGATCTCGGGGGTCGCAATTCTCTGGTATCCGGCCCTCTTATAGACGTCTTTTATTTTTTCTTCGATCGCGTCGCGCAGCGCCATATCCTTTGGCAGGATGTCGCGCGTTCCACGTACTGGACTGCTCTTCATATGCTGACTTTCTTAAATACTTTCTTGCCCTTTTTGATTAACATCGGCTCGCTTAGATCTTCTCTACTATAATAAGTCTTCGGCTCGGTGACCTTTTCACCGTTAACAGAGATCCCGTTTTGTTGCACGAGCGTGCGGGCTTCTTTGTTCGAAGAGGCAAGGCCGGCTTTTACGAGTAGGTTTAAGATCCCGATCTCGTCTTCCATCTCAATTTTAACCGAAGGTACTTCGCCCTCACCGGCGTTTTCAAACAGGGCTTTTGCGGCCTCTTGGGCTTTCTTGGCTTCCTCTTCCCCGTGCACGAGCTTTGTGACCTCATACGCGAGCCTCTCTTTAGCCCTATTGATGCGCTCATCCTGGTATTTTGTGAGTTCTTCGATCTCATCGATGTCAAGGAAGGTTAGGAGTAGTAAGCACTTCTTTACGTCCGCGTCGGCCACGTTTCGAAAGTACTGGTAAAACTCGTACGGCGTGGTCTTTTCGGGATCGAGCCACAACGCGCCCTTGGCGGTTTTTCCCATCTTTATGCCTTCGGAGGTCGTGAGCAGGGAGAAGGTCATGCCGTAGGCTTCATCGCGTTCTTTTCTTCGAATCAAATCGACCCCGGCTAGGATATTGCTCCACTGGTCGTTTCCGCCGAACTCCATCGTAACGCCGTAGTCTTTGTACAGGCGGTAAAAATCATAGGCCTGAAGCAGCATGTAGTTAAATTCCAGGAAAGTCAGCCCCTTTTCCATGCGGTTTTTGTAACACTCGGCCGTTAACATCTTGTTGACCGAAAACAGGCTTCCGATGTCCCTCAAAAAGTCGATGTAGTTGAGATCTAAGATCCAGTCGGCGTTGTTGACCATGATGGCCGCGTCATCCTCAAAACTTAGGAATTTTTCAAAGACTTTCCTGAATTTCTTTCCGTTTTCGATGATCTCTTCCTTGGAGAGTACCTTTCTTAAATCGCTGCGCCCGGAAGGGTCGCCGATCATCGTCGTACCGCCCCCGATCAGGGCGACGGGGACGTGGCCGGCCTTTTGCATGTGGGCCATGGCCATGATCTGTATAAAATGGCCGATGTGGAGCGAATCCGCGGTCGGGTCAAACCCGATGTAAAAGCGTACCGGCTCATCGGCTTCGAGTTTTTTTCGTATTTCTTCCTCGTTGGTCGTCTGTTCCAGAAAACCACGTTCTTTGAGTACGTCGTATACACTCAAAATCGTAACTCCTCGTAATGAAATGAAACTGATATAATAGAATTAAGGAAAATTTCCATGTATATCGATATCCTAATTATCGTCGCGGGCGTGATCCTCGACCAACTGAGCAAAGCGCTGGTCTTAAGGACCCTCTCGGACGTAAATACCTTACCCATTATACCAAATGTCTTTCACTTCACCTATGTAGAAAACACCGGTGCGGCCTTTAGCATGTTTTCAGGCATCCAGTGGCTGATCCTGATTTTAACGCTGGCCTTTACCGTTTTTTTATGCTATTTGTTATACATTTTCCCCAAATCCCGGCGTTATCGTATGATAAACGTTGCGCTGTCGCTGATCATTTCCGGCGCCATCGTAAACATTCTCGACCGCCTGCACTACGGCCACGTCATCGATTTTATCGACGTTCGCCTGATCAACTTCGCGATCTTCAACTTCGCCGACGTGCTCGTCGTCACCGGGACGGTCCTTTTGATCTTTTGTCTGTACAAGAACAAAAACAGCCGGGTAAGCGTTCCGGTCATCCACACCAAACTCACGCGTCTTCCAGAGAGAGAAAAAGACGCGCCCGAAAAGCCCAAGCCCCGGCAAAGTCCGACCCGGACGATCGAGAATTTCAACGCGCTTCGCCAGGATTTTGAGCAGGAGAAAAGGCCCGTAAAAAAAGAGAAAAACCGCTACGAACAGGCGAGCGACGCCTACGAAGCCTCCGTAAAAAGGCAGCGCGAGCAGTCAAAGCGCGGCCGTTAGGTAGGGGCGGTAGCCCTCTCTAAAAGTGTCCGCGGCTTGGCTCATCTTTACGGGATCTTCAAAAAGCCCGAACACGGACGAGCCGCTGCCCGAAAGCTCGCTATAAAAGGCCCCGTTTTTGTACAGGTCCTCTACGATTGTATCGACTCTTGAGTCGTTTAAGACGCGTCGAAAACTGTTTCCGGGAAGACCCCTTAGGCTTTTATAATCTTTGCTTATGAGCCCAGAGTAGATCTTATCAATATTGGGGTGAAAGGGCGTTACGGTATCGGAGAGCCTATAAGCCTCGGCCGTG
>CANRHG010000171.1 GCA_947630385.1 uncultured Eubacteriaceae bacterium | reverse complement strand
AAGCGGATTATCCGCAGGACCTTAAAGAACGTGGTTTGGATCTTACCCCGGATAAGATTGACCTTTTTTACCGCGCCGCTAAAAAAGACATTCGGGATTATAAACTAAAAGATTTTTTCCCGGACCATAAAAGCGCCCATTACCGCTACGATTTTGGGGACAACTGGATGCACGCCATTGAACTCGCACAGGTTTACGATAAAAAAGAGGTCATGACGGGTGTGCCTCTTCCCTATCTGGTTTACGCCTGTGGCGTAGCGCCATATGAAGATGCGGGAGGAAAAGACGATTTTTGGATCGGCTTAAACGAGCGTGAGTTAAACGGAAATAGTTCCATTTTCCAGAGGACTGCTCGGGCCTGGATCGATGAACTTCGCTTCTTTTTACGAAGCCCCTGCGATCTTTCGCTACTTTTTAAGGACCGGAAGAATAAAAAGTCAGATTAGATCAGTTTTAAGCCCCTTGTAATTTTAGAAAACAAACAAGCAAGATTTTTATGTACATTGAGTTAACCAAAAAGCACGCGGGAGAGCTCGGTATTGAGCTTGAAGACGTAAAGACCGGAGCCACCGGCGAAGCCTGGCTGATGCTCCCGTTTACGGTTCAGTATCCGAAAAAAGTAGATTTTTTGGCCTTTTACCACCCATATTCGGGGGTCTTTTTTGTCGACGCGCCGGAACGTGGGTGGAAAAAAGACGTCGTCGGTGCGGTCATAAACGCGTTTGAAAAATACTTGGATCATATCGAGAGTTTCGATTACTCTGTACAAGCGTATATGTCAGCGCTTACGGATCTTCAATTTGTTCCGGTCACGCACGCGTTTAAAAACGTGGCCAACGAATTTTACGCGCTGGTCGCGGACCTGAAAGACGATTATAAAGAGTTACCGGCTTGGGTACGGCCGTATTATAACAGCACGTACGGGTATTTAAGCATGAGCGACGAGATAAATTTTAAGCCGTCAGATGAGGAAGAGGAAACTTTGCCGGTGGAAGACCTCGAAACTTATGGGATCCTACGTTATCTTACTTCACCAAGACAGGTTTACGCGTTTGAAGATAATAAGACGGCTTTGATGCCACCTCGGGTCCGGGTTAGGCCGAGAAAATCCAAAAAAGATAAAAATAAACCTGGAACCCAGTCCATCTGTATGGTCCCGAAAGAGCCTGCAGATGAAAATATGATGGCTGTTGGAGCTTTGGCGAAAGAATTTAGACAGCTCATTCGCGAGCCAAAAAACGAGGAAGTCAAAAAGCGCTTAGATGAGATCAACGAGGAGATCGCAGTATTTATGACGGTCCCTTTTAGTGAGTTTACCGGTGAATACGAAGAATTTAGAGACAGGGCCTTTGATGAGATGATTTATGATTTTCTTATCACCTTAGACCTACCGAACGATCAAAAAGCGCAGCGTAGGGTTTTGGTGGACGCCGACATGAGCTTTGTGGACTTTGAGACGTTGCTCAACCGCCTGTTTCGTTGGAAGGGGTTTCCGTACCACCAGTCCGCCTTCCTGTTTTCAGACGAAGACGGCAGCTACGAGATCGATGAGGTCTTAGAACATCCTGAAGCGGAATATCCGGAAAACGAGAAAAAGCGGGGAGAGGATCTGCATCCGGAGCCTATCGACTTTTTCCATAGTGCCGACAAAAAAGACATTCGGGATTATAAACTAAAGGATTATTTCCCGAAGCACAAAAGCGCCCACTACCGCTACGATTACGGGGATAACTGGACGCACGCCATCGAACTCATGGACGTCCATGATAAGAAAAAGATGCTTCAGCCCCTGCCTTATCTTTTGGATTCTTGCGGCGTTGCCCCACCCGAAGACGTGGGTGGCTTAGGGCCTTTTGAAGATATTTTAAATCTCGAAAGTGAGAACGTGAATCTTTCGCAGTATAGCAGAACCGTTAAGTCATGGATGGATGAAAACCGGTTTTTCCTTCGCAGCCCCTGTGATCTTTCACCGCTTTTTAAGGAAAGCGATTAAAAATGTATTTGGAATTTTCAAAAAAGGCAGCACAGGATCTTGACCTTGTGCTTGAAGACATCGATACCGGACTTAACGAAGACGTCTGGCTCATGATCCCGTTTACATACGACCGGCCGGAAGAGGGCGAATACGTCCTGTATTATCATCCCTATTCCAACCTGTTTTTTGTCGATAAACCGGAACCCGACTGGAAACGGAACGTACCCCATGCGGTCAAATACGCTTTTGAAAAGTATTTCGACCATTTGGGAACGGGCGATTTATTTGTAAAGCAGCATTTTCTGGTCCCGCTGCGCGACCTTCGTTTCGTTCCGGTCTCACCCGCTCTTAAAGACGCCAAGAAAAGCGCCAAGAAGTGGATAAAGAGATTAAAGAAACATTATAAAAAGCTATCAAAGAAAGAACGGAAATTTTTTACCGGTGAATACGACTTTTTCTGGTTGTACGATACGTACAACTTCACAAAGGTCGAAGAAGGTGAAGCTTTCCCGAACAGGGCTCAGCTCCTTGACGGAACGACCTCTCTTTTTTATCCGTCGGATTATGATTTTATCTACCCGTTTGCGGACAGTAAAAAAGCCCTTGCCCCACCACCTACCGATTCGGATTTAAAGGAAGAATCGGCCTGGAAAAATTTCCAGCTAAAAGCACCGCTAAAAAAGAACTTTAAAAAGCTTAAAGCTTTGGACAAAAAGGAGAAAAAACTACGCCGCAAGCCTGAAAATAAAAAACGCTTGGAAAAGATTCGAAAAATCCAGGATAAAAAATGGTCTTTCATGGAGATCCCCTTTAGTGAATTTGATCTTTTTCTTTTTTTTGCAGACCGTGGCGTGGACTTCGACGAAAAAGCGCTTTTGATCAAAATAAACCTGGATCTAGGGGACAAAGTAGTTTACCGGCGCATCGTCGTAGACGGCGATATGACGTTTACGGATTTTGAGATTCTACTCAACCGTCTGTTCCGTTGGAAAGGTTTTCCCCATCATATGGGTAGTTTTCTTTTTTCGCCGGCCGACGATAAAAGAAGCCATGAGATCGAGGAAATGCTTGTCCACACCGATGAGGAGATCCCGGACGACTTAAAACGCAGAGAGGTCGACGGCCTTGACCGAAGATGGCCCGGGACGTTTCCCGAAGCCAAAAAGATGGACATCCGGGATTATAAACTAAAGGACTTTTTTCCAAGGCACCTGTCCGCTTACTACCGCTACGATAACCTAAACAACTGGGTCCATACCCTAGAAATCATGGACGTATACGACAAAAACAGTATTACCCATCCACTGCCTTTTCTTGAAATTTCGGCGGGTGTGGCGCCACCGGAAGATGTAGACCGGGATGATTTTAAACATGTTCTTAGACATGATACCGATGGGATCGAGCCTTCGGCTTTTCGAAAGACCGCAAAGAAGTGGATGGACGAACAACACATGTTCATACAAGGTCCTACCGACTTGTCACCGCTTTTTGAAGAAAGGGACTAAAGGATTGCATTCCCGCAAGCGTCAAATTTACGTTATAATATTGAGATATAATAAGCGCATTTTTTGCTAGTACTATTGGAGGTTTTACAGAAAAATGGCTATTAATGCAAAAGGAAAAGACATCGTCATCGTCAGCGCCTGCCGTACGGCCGTTGGGACGTTTGGCGGATCTTTAAAAGACGTTCCGGTCGTTGAACTGGGCGAAATCGTCATGAAAGAAGCGATCAAACGCGCCGGGATCAAACCCGACGACATCGATGAAGTTCTCTTTGGTTGTGTTTTAACCGCAGGCCTCGGCCAGAGCGTAGCCCGTCAGGCATCCGTCAACGCGGGGATCCCAAAAGAAGTTCCGGCTCTGACCTTAAACAACCTTTGTGGTTCCGGTCTGAAGTGCGTCAACCTGGGCGCAGACATGATCATGGCGGGAGACGCCGACGTCGAGCACGATCGCGCCGGGCTTGACGTCCTCG
>CANRHG010000170.1 GCA_947630385.1 uncultured Eubacteriaceae bacterium | reverse complement strand
GCTATTTCTTTATTTCTAAGACCTGTAGCAGACAAAAGAATGATTTTTGCCCTTTGAACCAAGGAGGAAGCCAAGGTCCTGCTTTTGGCGATCCTCTCTAGTTCTTGTTTGACAAATGTATGTAAGACCGGTATTGATTTTGAATATTTGGTCTTCATTTTCCACCGCTCTTCGTTGTATTTAAGACAAAAAATAATGTCCCATAAATTTAATACCCATAAAGGTAAAAATTTTTTATGGGCTAAAATTTATGGGACACAGTACTAAGAAAAAGACTCAGATTTTGCTTATTGATTCGAATGAATAAAGTTAAGATCGTAGACTTTTTGAAAGGAAAACTTCCTGAATCTTTTTAGGAAAAATTAATATTAGGCTGGAGGCCAAAAAAGATTTCTGAATTATCTGGGCATTCTAATGCGAAATAAGGCCTATCTGAGAAGGAGTTAAAGTAAATTGTTTGGGCTCATTAGTACCAAAATCACCACATTTAGAAAATAGAGAAAAGTTTTAATCGATAAACCCAGAAAGGTGTTTTTCTCTAGGAAGAATTTTAGTATAATAAGAGATAGAAAAGAGGAGCCTGATGATTACTTTTTAGAACAGATTATAGAGCTGTCTAATCTTGGTGTTTATTTATTATGATTAGGCAGCTGCTTGTTTTTCTCTAAGTCTCTTTTGAAATTTCAGAAATTAAGATAAGAGATTTAAATCTTAATTCAAAGCCTTGTCGTTTCTAAAACTATTTTGAGTCTAAAATTAAGTCAAGATAATCGTACCTATATTACCTAGTACTGCCTAGCTAGATAGCAAAGTTTGTATATTATTCGTTTCGATGCATAATCTTCATCAGCTGGATTTTTGGCGTTTTTAGCTTGACTGCATATTTTTCTCAAATTATGTAGTTTTTATTCGTCTCTCAGTCGAAATCTCTCACTTTAATTCCTCTCCTGTTTTCGGAAAAAAGGAGGGTATCTGCTTCACCAAGTTCCACGTGTTAACCGATCTCGTATGGTTTTTAACGATCTTTCAAAACATTGATTTCGATAGATTTCGTATTATAATTGGTTGCAAGTAGATAGTAATTGACTTTATTTGCATTATTAATTCTTAATTTCTTCATAATTTATATTATAAACCGACTTATCAAAAATTCAATAAAAATTAATTAAAAATAACTTAAAATGTATTAATTAGGTCCAAAATTATAATTATCTGTATTGAAATAATATTAAAATTCAATTAATATAAATATAAAGATTTAAACTATTTAAGCGGGACTTAAGAAACTTTTGATCTCACTCAATTGTTAAACGTTATCACGTTGAGAATTAAAGCGGGAAGTGATAATCTCATGCTATAAGCCTAGTAGTGGCAGTCCCGGTTTGATGGGTCTGCCTTTTTTTGTCATTATGAAAAAAATTGCAATACTCATGGGAAGCAAGAGCGACCTTCCCGTTATGAAGAAAACGATTCAAACGCTTAAGGATTTTGAAGTGCCTTACGAAGCCCACATTTTTTCGGCTCACCGCACGCCTGAAAACGTTACGGATTTTGTCGCTTCGGCGAGAAAGTCCGGGTTTGGGGTGATCATCGCCGCGGCCGGAATGGCCGCCCACTTGGCTGGGGCCATAGCCGCTAAGACAACGCTTCCGGTAGTCGGTGTGCCGTTGAGCGCAAAAAAACTCGAAGGCATGGATGCGCTGCTTTCGACCGTACAGATGCCTCCGGGAATACCGGTTGGAACCGTGGGGATCGACGCGGCGGAAAACGCGGCGCTTTACGCACTTGAAATACTGGCCGTGACGGACGACAGTCTTCAGGAAAAACTGAAAAAAAGAAGAGAAGAAGGACGGAAAAAAGTATTACGCGACGACGAGGAACTAAATGAATCAGATCTATGAAGGAAAAGCCAAGAAGGTTTTTGAAACCGACGATCCGGGTCTGGTGCTCGTCTCTTACAAAGACGACGCGACCGCCTTTGACGGAACCAAAAAGGGCGTGATCCGGGGCAAAGGCAGCGTAAACAACCGGATGAGTAACTTCCTTATGAAACTCTTGGAAGATCAGGGCGTTACAACCCATTTTGTGGAGGAAGTAAACGACACGGATACGATCGTTAAAAAAGTGGAGATCGTACCACTGGAAGTGATCGTGAGAAACGTTTCGGCCGGATCGTTCGCCAAAAATTACGGCGTAAAGGAAGGTATCGTATTTGAGCGTCCGACTTTTGAGTATTCGTACAAAAACGACGACCTACATGATCCGCTGATCAACGCTTCCCACGCACTGGCTCTGGGACTGGCGAGCGAGGAAGAACTTGAAACGATCGAGTCGACGGCACTAAAGATCAACGACATTTTAAAAGACTTCTTTAAAAGCTGTGGGGTGGACCTGATCGATTTTAAACTGGAATTTGGACGGCTGCCGGACGGGACGATCATCCTGGCCGATGAGATCTCTCCGGATACCTGCCGCTTTTGGGATAGCAAGACCGGCGAAAAACTGGACAAGGACCGTTTCCGCAGAGACATGGGAGACGTCGAAGAAGCTTACCAGGAAATGATGCGCCGCGTTTTTGGGGAGGACTAAATGGGAGGATTTTTTGGAGCCGTCTCGGATCGGGACGTGACGATGGACGTCTACTTTGGGGTCGATTACCATTCCCATCTCGGGACAAGAAGAGCGGGGATGATTTTACACGATAAAGACGATGGCTTTCAGCGCCAGATCCACTCGATCGAAAATACCCCGTTTCGGACCAAGTTTGAAAAAGATTTAGAAAAATTTAAAGGTAACGCCGGTATCGGTTGTATCAGCGATACCGACCCACAGCCGCTTTTGGTTCGCTCCCATCACGGTCTGTACGCGATCACGACCGTCGGGGTCATCACCAACGCCGATGAGCTCGTGGACAAGCACTTTTCCGAAGGCGGAAACCACTTTATGGCGATGAGCTCGGGAAAAGTCAATCAGACCGAGCTGGTCGCGGCGCTCGTCAATCAGGGAGAAGACCTCGTCGACGGTATCTTAAAAGCCCAGGACCAGATCGAAGGCTCGATGACGATGTTGATTCTAACCGAAGACGGGGAGATCATTGCGGCCCGCGACAAGCTCGGACGCCTTCCGGTGTTAATCGGTAAAAACGACGAGGGCCACGCGGTCTCGTTTGAGTCGTTTGCCTACCAAAAGCTCGGCTACCAGGACGTTTACGAACTCGGACCCAGGGAGATCGTAAAGATCAACAAGGACGGTTTTGAGACCATCTCACCACCGGGTGAGGATATGAAAGTCTGCGCCTTTCTTTGGACCTACTACGGTTATCCGAACTCGAACTATCAGGGGCGAAACGTCGAAGTCATGCGAAACAAAAACGGGGAGCTCATGGCCAAAGAGGAAGAACTCTACCACGGGGGCGTTCCGGACGTCGATTACGTCGCCGGGGTTCCGGATTCGGGCGTTGCCCACGCCATCGGTTACGCCAATGAGAGCGGAAAAGTCTTTGCACGCCCGTTTGTCAAATACACGCCGACCTGGCCGAGATCGTTCATGCCGGCCAACCAGGAGATCCGTAATCAGGTAGCCAAGATGAAGCAGATTCCGGTTCCGGAACTCATCGAAGGAAAGAAACTTCTGTTCGTCGACGACTCGATCGTCCGTGGAACCCAACTCCGCGAAACCGTCGATTTCCTCTACCGTAGCGGGGCCAAGGAAGTCCACATGCGCTCGGCCTGCCCGCCGATCATGTTCGGTTGCAAGTTCCTTAATTTCTCACGCAGCAACTCCGATATGGAACTGATTGCCCGAAAGACCGTTCAGGAACTCGAAGGCGACGAAGGTGAAAAACACCTCAACGAATACGTCGACCCGAAGAGCGAACGCGGACAGTGTCTGATCAACAAGATCAAAGAAGACCTCGGGTTCGACTCGCTCGGCTACCAGTCCCTCGACGGGCTGCTCGAA
>CANRHG010000169.1 GCA_947630385.1 uncultured Eubacteriaceae bacterium | reverse complement strand
TGAACCGGCATCTGGGAGTTCGATAACGGATAAAAACGCACAGCTGATCCTACCGCACAGCGAGGGGGTCGCGACGATCACGGCCACGAGCGGAAACGGGCTGACGGCGACGGCAACGGTTTACGTCAGTGACGATGAACTCATCTGTGATGGTATGCAAATCATCGAATACACGCCGGACAGTTTCTCGGTCATGCTCAATGACGTAGTTCCCAATCCGGCCATAAAAGGGGCAGGAAGTCCTCAATACGTGAGCATGTTTGCCTGGTCGGAAATCAACCAAGCCGATATCAACGCCAAAGTCATGCACCAGGTTCCGGGTACGAACGACTGGATCTCCCCAAGTATTCCGGTCAACGACAATGCAATCAACAACTACTTCATCAACGCCAACGACATCAACATCGACGTCTACGCTTCGACGGAACCGGGCAGTAACGGTAGGTTGATGGATCACACGCAGTACGACTGGCTTAATCCGGGAGCTGAGGACGCGCCGAACGTAGCTTACATCGCTTACTGTCAAAATACTGGATTTGTCAAACCGACGGTTTGGGACGGAGCGACCAGCGGTAACGTTCTCGATCCGTATTCAACGCACATGGAGGGCTTTAGGATCTCCTCCGGCCTAACCGGTCTTGAGATCGCGAGCGAAGCTTACGCCCAGGGCCTTGGTTGGCTGCCGCAAGTCGGTGACGGGACTTATTGTGGAACGATGGGAGAGGACCGGCCGCTTGAGGCGATACGGCTTAGTCTGGTCGAAGGCATGCCGAACCTAGCGGCTTTGACAAACTTCGAGTACCGCGTCTTTACCGAAGACGGCGCATGGTCGAGTTGGTATAAATCCGGTGAAACGGCCGGAACACCAGGCTCTGGCCAGGCGATCCAGGCCATTCAGGTAAATCTAACGCCGCTTATCTAGTTGAAAAAATCAAAGCCCTGCTACAGCGTCTTGCTTTAGCAGGGCTTTTTTTCATAGGCCTTAAAATCTCGCATAAACTAGATTAACGATCGTACAAAATTTCGTGGAATTTACGGTGGCCGGAGAAAGAAAAACGGACGGGAAAACCGTCCGTAAAATCATCGAAGATTGTTTACTGAGCTAAGTAAATCGTTGTAGCGCGAGACGATCACAGGATCGATCTGGGCGTCTTCGACCGGGGAGAGATCCCCCCTGGCTTTGGAAAGACCCGTAAGCGTCGAATAGGCACGGGTCACGGTCGTTGGGGCCTGGCCGAGTTCTTCGACCGTAACGTCTTTTAGATTACCCTCTTCAAAGACGGCCGTGATCCGCTCCTGCATGGCCCCATAAGGGGTGTTGGTGCTTTGGTAGGAATCGTTAAAGCGGTCGATTACGATTTCCTCCGGCCCTTTTTTGGCCTGTTCAACGACGGAGTCGAGTAGGATCCTATAATCCTCGCAGGTCTTTGTGGCTCCGGCGACCGCGTCAAAACGACGGTTTTGGGTCACAAGCGCCAGGCTGTCGAGCTGGGTGATGATTTGGTTGTAATTGTACTCGCAGTCCGCCCACTTTTGGCCGTTAAGGGCAGCCCGGCTCGCCCCGCTCCGGTCCGTCTCCACGTAAGCGACTTCGCTGATGAGCCCGTCTACGACCGAGATCTCGATTCTTTTTTTAAAGCCGAACCGGTCGTAGTGCAGGGAAGAGGCACGGTAAGTCCCGTCCTTTAGGTCGCTGTTGTAATCGCCGCTCGTATCGATCGTTCGCCCTAGGCTACAGCCGCTAAGAAGCAGTAATGGCAGTAAAAGCGCTATGGCTTTTCTCATGCCGACAGGGTTCGCATCAGCGGCGGTACGACCTGTTTTTTTCTCGAGAAGAAGCCGTCAAAGTAGGCCGAGTCTTCGTGTTCGCCCATGTTAAAAGCCTCTCTGGCCTTCTTCTTGGTCGTTTCGTCGCCGACGAACAAAAGTTCCGAGCCGCCCGAGACGATATCGGTGATCATAAGCACGAACAGATCCTGGTCTTCTTTCTTGTTGTAAATTTCCATTTCTTCTAAGATCTCCGGAAGCTTATCGGTCATGGCTTTGTAGTCGCCCGTGTTGATCTGGGCGATCGTCACTTTATTGTCTCCCATTGTGAAGCGTTTTCTGTCGGCGCCGATGAGTTCTTCGGCCGTCTTATCCATGATATCGCTTCCGGCAATCAGCATTTTTCTGCCGTAGTCTTTTAAATCGACTTCGGCGATCTTGGCCAGATCTTCGGCGGCTTTTACGTCCCTTGAGGTGCAGGTCGGAGAGTTAAAGATCAGCGTATCCGAAAGAATCGCCGAGAGCATCAGCCCCGCGATGTCCTTGGGGATGGGAACGCCCTTTTCGTCGTACATTTCTTTGATGATCGTAGAGGTACAGCCGACCGGTTCCATTCGCATGTAAAGCGGGCTCGACGAGGTGATCTCGTTGATCCTGTGGTGGTCGATGACTTCCGTAACGTCGGCGTCTTCGATCCCCTTGATCGACTGGGAGCGTTCGTTGTGGTCGACTAGGATGACCTTTTTCTTGTCGTAATCGATCAGGTTCGAGCCCGAGATCATCGTAAGTACCTTTCCCTCTTCGTCGACGACCGGGAAGCGGTGATGGGTCGAGGTCTCGATGTTCTTTTTTACGTCTTCGAGAGTTTCGTAGTCTAAGAAATACTCGATGTTTTCTTTTTTGACGAACTTTTTGACTGGAACGGCCTGCGTGATCAGACGCATGGATTCAAACGGGGTATATTTCGTCGTCATCGTCATGCCCTTATACCCCCTGGGGATCACGTCGCTGTCGCCGTGTTCGAGGTTACACAGGATAATGTTTTGAGAGCCTGACTGAAAGCAGTTGAGTAGCCCAATCGAGGTACTCGATACGACGATGACGATGACGTCTTCGGGCTGTAGTTTTTGGCCAGCTTCGAGCTGGGCCCCGGCGTAGACGTTTCCCGTTACGTATTTTGGCATGGTCCCGGTCTCGATCGTCCCCTGAAAGATCTCTTTGATGTTTTCATAGGGCGTATCGGTGTCTTTTAGCAGGGTCGATACGTACGGGGTCGTGAAGGCTTCCATCAGATCAGGTAGGGATACGATCCCGATGAGTTTTCCCTCTTTGTCGGTGACGGGGATGGAACGCCCGGGGGCGTCGATGATGATGTTGATGGCTTTTAGCACGGAGTCGTCTTCGGTGACAAAGCGGAGCTTGTCGAAGTTTAAGTCGGAGACTTGGGGGATGACGCTTTCGATGAGTTCAGGCGGTTCGATCCCAAAATAATCGAGGGCGTAACGCGTTTCGTTGCTGACGTCTCCGAGCCTTGCCGGCGCGACGTTTTCTTCACCGAGGGCGTGTTTTAGGTTGGCATAAGAGATGGCCGAACAGATCGAGTCCGTATCGGGATTTTGGTGGCCAAAGACGTAGGTTGGTTCAGTTTTCATTAATCACCTTTTCCGCCGCGTTTTGGAGTCGGTCCATGGCTTCATTTATCGTAGATCTTTGCGTTGCCGCGTTCAGGCGCATGAATCCGCCGCCGCTTTCCCCGAACATCAGCCCGTGGTCGAGCCAAAGGCCGGCTTCCTTTAAAAAGAAATCGTTTAACTCTTCGGCGGGGATCCCCAGCTCTCTGCAGTCGAGCCACATCAGGTAGGTCCCCTGGGGCATCTTCGCTTTGACTCCCGGTATTTTTTCGAGCCGCTCCAAAACCAGCTTAAAATTTTGTTCGATATAATTATTTAGTGTTTTTACCCAATTTTTCCCATAAGTATAAGCGGCCTGGCAGGCATTTAAGGCCATGATGTTGATCCCACCGGCACCGGAGCGGCGAAGCTCCTTTTGGAACTCTTCCCGCTTTTTCACATCCTTAATAAAGATGTTCGAGATCTGAAGCCCGGCCAGATTAAAGGTCTTCGACGGGGCCGTGCAGATCATCGCCCATTCGAACTCGCCCGGCCGCATAGCCTTCATGAGGGTCGTGTGCCGGTAGCCGGGCATGATGAGGTCGTCGTGGATCTCGTC
>CANRHG010000168.1 GCA_947630385.1 uncultured Eubacteriaceae bacterium | reverse complement strand
AAATTTTTCTTTGTCATAATAGTATCCTTAAGTCCATATGAATTAAACCTCTTGGATTTAAATTCCAAAAGAAAAATAATAGCGCAATTCGGCGGTGAAAACGTACGAAGAAAACACAAAAAATAAAAGAAAATAAAAAAACTATGCCGAAATTTTTAAATCTCAGGGTCGTACTGACGATTGTAAAAATTTCGGCATAGTTGAATTTTCGTTATAATTAAATGTAAATCAAACCTACTTTAGTTTGATTTATTCGTCTAACATATAGATTTTTTCGATCTTTTGATCTTCATAAGGTTTATCGCTTGGGCCTCTAGGCGCATTTACGATTTTATCGACTTCTTCCATCCCTTTTAAGACTTTACCAAAAGCCGCGTAATCACCGTCTAGGTGGGGAGAATCATCGGTCATGATGAAAAACTGCGAGCCGGCAGAATTTGGATCCATGGAGCGGGCCATAGATAAAACGCCTCTTTCATGTTTTAAATCGTTTTGGAAACCGTTGTTGGTAAATTCTCCCTTGATGGAATAACCCGGACCGCCCATACCGGTTCCGGTCGGGTCACCTCCCTGGATCATAAAACCAGGGATAACGCGGTGGAAAATCAAGCCATCGTAAAAACCATCACGGACCAATTTTTCAAAATTTTTTACAGTTTCAGGTGCAACTTCGGGATAAAGTTCAAATTCTACTTTTTTGCCACCGTTAACTTCCATTACTCCCTTTTTACTCATAAATCACCTCAGAATTCAATTATTGTTGCTCCGGCTCCCCCTTCTCCGGGACCACCTAAGCGGAAAGAACGAATGTTTTTCATCTTCCGTATACTATCGTGTACGGCTTTTCTTACTTGCCCCGTACCGAAACCATGAATGATCTCTACTTTATTTTTTCCCATTGCGTAGGCTTCTAAAACGAATTCATCGGTTAAGAGTTTCGCTTCTTCGTAAGTTTTTCCTCTTAAATCTAAGCGGTCGGGAAAATTAGGTCGAGCACTACTAACTACCGGTTGATGAGTTACTTTTTTCTTTTTAACGGGAACCAAATCCGAGGCTTTGAGCTTCATTCGAATCGTACCGGAAGCAACCTCAATTCTCTTATCCTTAGGATAAATTTCTACAATATCCGCTTCCTGTCCCAAATTCTTAATGTAGACTCGATCTCCTTTTTTAAAATCAGAAATCTTATAAACTTTATTGGAGTCATACTCGCCCTGTCTTAAGTTTTTATCCGAGATCTCATTAAGATCTCTCCTCAACGCTTCGAGCTTTTTGTTGTCGACCCGGCCGGACTGTTCCCGTTGAATCTTTTGAATCTCTTTATAAATTTGATCGGTCTCTTTTTTGGTCGAGTCGATGATCTTTTGAGCGTTTTTCTTCGCTTCTTTTATGATCTTAGTTTCCTGATCCCGAAGCTTTTGGTACTTTTGGGTGGCTTTTTTATTTAATTCCTGGGATTGCAAGAGGAGCCGGTCGGCTTCTTCTTTTTCCTCTTTGGCTCTCTTTAATTCGTCCTGCGCCCGGCTAAGGGTCTCTTCGAGTTCTTTGTCGGACGTTCCGATATAGCCACGGCCGTCTTCTACGATTTTTTCATCTAGTCCCAATCGCTTAGCGATCTCAAAAGCGTTGCTTTTTCCGGGAAGCCCGATGATTAGCCGATACGTAGGCTCAAGCGAATCGATGTCAAATTCCATGGAAGCGTTTAAAACATCGTCTTCCCTTAACGCGTATTCCTTGATTTGTGGATAATGCGTCGTAGCGGCGATAAAGTCGGTTTTTTCCTTTAAATTCCTTAAAAGCGAAATCGCTAGGGCCGCCCCTTCGACCGGGTCCGTTCCGGCTCCAAGCTCGTCGAAGAGGACCAACGAATTTTCATCGGCGTTTTCATTGATCTGTACGATGTTTTTCATATGCGCAGAAAATGTCGACAGATTTTGCTCGATGCTTTGTTCGTCTCCGATATCGGCAAAGATCTTGCTAAAGATCCTAGTCGTAGACCCTTCACGGACCGGGATAAAAAGACCCGACTGTACCATAAGGCTCAACAGACCGATGGTCTTAAGCGTGACGGTTTTCCCACCCGTGTTCGGCCCGGTGATGACCAAAATCTCTTGATCCTGTGGAATTACGATATCGGAAGAGACGGCCGTTTCTTTGTCGAGCAAGGGATGGACGGCCTTTTTGAGGTTGATCTCCCCTTTTTGCGTAAGTTTTACTTTTGTAGCCCCACTATCTAAAGCGTAAGCGGATTTTGCAAACAAAAAGTCGAGCTCGTTTAAGACTTCCTGGTCGAGTTGCAGTTCGGTCGCTTCTCCTTTGACTCTTTTTGTCAGTTCACTGAGGATCTTTTGGATCTCTTTTTGTTCTTCGATTTCAAGTTCTCTAATCTCGTTATTTAATTCGACAACTACCAGCGGTTCTATAAAAAGCGTTTGACCGGTAGAGGAACGGTCTAAAACCACGCCGGGAATTTGACTCTTGTAAGAAGCTTTAACGGGAACGACGTAGCGCCCGTTTCGCATCGAAACCAACTGTTCTTGCAAATACTTCTCATTTTTAGAAGAACCGACGATTTGTTCGAGTTTCGTAGAGATCATGCGCTCTTTTATGTCCTTTTGCTTGCGGATCTCAAACAAACGGGCCGAGGCGTGGTCGTCCATCTCAGTGGGCGAAATGATTTTTTTGTCGATTTCTTTTTTAAGATCCACACACGCGTCAAGGTTTTTAAAATACGGGTCTAAGAGTAAGGTCTCTTCGTCGTCCTCTCTGTAGTAAGAAATCAGGTTTTTTATCCCTTGGAGAAGGTCCGAAATAATTAGAAGCTCTTCCATGCTCAAAGTCGAATCGATCTTAGCCCGGTCGATAAACGAGGTTATATCCGGATGGGCGGTGACGGGGGCCGCGCCGTTACGTAGTTCCATCTCTACCGCCTCTTCGAGAACATCCAGCTCTTTAGTGATTGCGGCCAGATCGCTCGAAGGCTTTAAGGACCTTATCCGGTCTTTGACGCTTTCATTTTTTGCGTACCCCGCCAGAAGAGATAAGATTTTAGGAAACTCGAGGTTTTGTAGACTTTTTTCTACGCTTTCTTGCATACTTTCTCCGAATCCGGTTTTTCATATATAGGTAAAGTAAAACGAGAACAATTAAAATGGCCAAAACGATGACAAAGAAGTTGTCGTAGATAAAATCCGTCCAGTTCTTGGTTCTTATACGGTTTTGTACCGTGATGGGAACGTCTTTGATGACTTTATCCCGGGAGCGGATGACCAAATTACCGATTTGTTGTCCCGGATAGACCGTTTGTGTCAGTTCCATCGTTTCGGGATCGACGTACGTTTCGTCCAGTTCGTAATCGACCTCAATATTTTCGTACTGCTCGTCGTTTAGATAAGCTTGTAGGTCAAGCTCGTTTAGGGGAATCGTCGCGTCGTCCACAAAATGGACATTTTTTAAGACCAGCGGCTCGATGTCTTCGATCGTTTTAAACTCATAATTGTTCTTTAAATCGTCCAGGACGTTTTTACTCTGGGAAAAAATGCCTTCTTCGTCCGTCTTAAAA
This sequence comes from uncultured Eubacteriaceae bacterium, assembly GCA_947630385.1. Lineage (GTDB taxonomy): Bacteria > Bacillota > Clostridia > Eubacteriales > Eubacteriaceae > CANRHG01. Next base: position 439 of record CANRHG010000168.1, on the reverse strand, counting down.
ATAACGCCGTAAACGTCGGCCCCGTCGACCTGTGAGTTAAAGACGAACGTCCGTCCCCCTTCGTCGGTGTTTCCCGTTTTCCCCGCCGTGGGCAGGTCCGTTTTATAGGGGTTTGGGGTAGCGTCCGCGATGCCATAAAACTCGCCGATCGTATCGTAGAGCATTTGATTGGTGTTTCTTAAAACGTCGGTACTTCCGTCTTTGTTATTCACATTGTAGGTCTTTGAAGAAGCCGTCTGGTTGATGACCGGTACGCCGTAGGCCGCGAGCGCCAAAAGCATCATATCCCGCGGCGTGGTGTAGTGGTTCGCGTTATATAGGCCGTGCGGATTAACAAAATTCGTGTCGAACATCCCAAGCTCAAAAGCCCTTTTGTTCATCTGGGCGATAAAAGCGTCATAAGCCTCTTGACTTGAAGCCGACGGGTTATTAAGGAGCA
>CANRHG010000167.1 GCA_947630385.1 uncultured Eubacteriaceae bacterium | reverse complement strand
CTCTGAACAAAGAAAAGATTTGATGATCGCAGCTTAGTAAAATGAATTATAGAGTTTGCGAACTTCAAAGTTTGAGTTATTTATGAATAAAGCAGAATTAGTAGAAAGAATCAAAGAGAAAACCGGTTTTTCAGTAAAAGACACGGATGATTTTTTAAAGGCTTTTACGGAAACCATAGAGGAAACCCTTTTAGAAGGGGATAAAATCGTTCTGTTTGGATTCGGAACGTTTGAAGTCAAAAAAAGAGGGGCGAGAGAGGGCGTTAATCCTTTTACCGGTAAAGCCTTTAGCTCTCCCGAAACTACCGTTCCATCCTTTAAATTTGGCCAGGCTTTTAAGAAAAAATTTAAAAGCGTCGTTGAATAATGCGTATCGATAAATTTTTAAAGGTCTCCCGGATTATCAAACGTAGAACGTTGGCGAAAAGTTTTTGTGAAGCCGGACGGATTTTAATCAACGGTAAAACTGCAAAAGCAGGGAGCGATGTTAAGGTTGAGGACGTGATAACGGTTCTATACGGTTCAAATGAGGCTAAGTATAAAGTCAAGGAACTTTTAGAACACGTCCCAAAAGATAAAGCGCAGGATTTGTACACCGAAATATGAAAAAGAGGGTTAGCTATCAAACTAGAAAATATTTAAGTGCTGTATTATTTATTGCGGTGATAGCGGTTCTTATCATGTATTGGTTTGGCAGCAGCGTGATGCAGATTCTCAACTTGATGAAAATGAAAAGTGATTTGACCGCTCAAATCCAAAGTAAAACGGAATTAAGTGCTCAGCTCGACGAAGATATGAAGCAGATTGGGACCAAAGCTTATAACGAGCGTATCGCCCACGACTACTTAAAGCTTTATTATCCCAATGAAAAAATTGTTATTCCGGTACAGCCCAGTCAGGAAAATTCGAAAGAAAACGAAACACCGGCACAGACCGACCAGGAAAATTTGCAAGCCAGTGAAATGCCGGTAGAGCCCAGTCAAGAAAATACGCAAACAAACGGTACAGAAGTAACGGATGGAGAGACAGTAATTGAATAACAACGCAATCATCGACATTGGTTCTAACTCGATACGGATGCTGATTTACCGTATTAAAGATGGTGAGATCCAACAGGTCAACCGGTCTTTACGGTATACCAAATTGGCTGAAGATTTATCCAAAACCCATAAGCTCAGTGAAGCTGCAATAAAAAGAAACCTCACGGCTATCGATGAATTTGTCGGCATCGCTAAGGATTACGATGTAAAGTCCTTTTATCTTTATGCGACGTCTGCCGTCAGAGACGCGGAGAACCGTGAGGTCTTTATGAAAGAGGTCAAAGACCGATTTGGTTTTGATATTCACGTAATATCCGGGGATAAAGAGGCCGAGTATGGCTATTTCGGTGTCCGCCAGGCTTTTCATGGCCCCATTTTGGTTTTTGATATTGGCGGAGCCAGTACGGAACTCGTTTATGGAGATGAAAAACTGGAAGATGCGGTAAGTCTTCGTTTTGGATGCGTCCGAAGTACGGAAGATTATTTTAATAATTTAGATAAAGCCCAGGACTCTAAAGAACTTTTTGACGCCGTATATCGGAGAGTTTCTCAAGTACTTGAAACGTTTAAGCTTCCAGAAGATTTTACGTTGATAGGGATCGGAGGAACCGTGACGACACTTTCTTCGATTGTACAGAAGCTTGAAATTTATGACAGTTCAAAAGTTCATAAAAGCGTCCTTAGTTACGAAGAGATAAAAAAAGTCTTTTTAGATCTTGTTAAAAAAGATGAAAAAAGACTGAAGGAAGTCGTAGGACTTCCGGAAAAACGAATTTCTACAATTTTAGCCGGAACGGTGATTACTTTGGCCGTAATCCGTGCTAGTGGGAAAACGAAAATTAGCGTCTGCGATACCGACGGTCTCGAAGGCGCCGCTTATGTTCAATCTCGGTGATCAATTCTCAATCAACTTTTTGCCGATTGAGAAAGCATCACCGACTTTTTTTCCTAATTCAATATAGTAGTGGTGGACTGGATCAAAAGTAATGGCGTGCAGTTTAAATGGGTCAATTTGACCGTCGTCGCCGAGAACGTCTTCGGATACGGCAACGTTTAAAATCTTACCTGTGATTTCAAGCGTCTGATTAACCTGGCGAATACCTTCCAAATCGCATTCCAGACAAATAGGGAAGTTTTCTAGGATTGGTGCGTCGACGATCATACTTCTAAAGACGGAAATCCCCGCTTTTTTTACTTTATCAGGAACGTCTTTGGCTGAGACGATTCCAACGTGATCGGCGGCTTCAACGTTTTGGGCGTCGGCGACTTGTACCGTAAAAGCTTTCTTATTTTTGATATTATCAGACGTTTGATGATTTACGTTGATATTGATCTGGATACGGTCGGAATTCACGATTCCGCCATAGGCCACGTTCATTGCATCAGGATTACCATCTTCATCGTAGGTTCCTATAATTAGAACCGGAAGCGGATAAATGTACGGATTTGGACCAAAATCTTTTCTCAATTTTTTCTCCTTAAATTTATTTTTCATTTAGTTTATTCCCTAATTTCTGTAATATTCAATTTGACAATCTCTTTTAGGAACTTTGTTTTTTTATTGGTTAGGCTCCATCTTATCAAGAGAATCGTTTAGACAATTTCTTTTAGCTAGCAAGGCATAGGATCTACCTAATTATGTTTTAATCATAGCTGGAATCTTTAAGTTATTTTCAAGTCGATAGTTAAAGTAATCTTTTAGTTCGCTCCTTAAAATAAAGTTACATCGGTTGCGGGAAAGCTCGATAATCAAATACGCTTACTGCTTGAAATCAGCCGCTACGGCTGATACGATGAATTTTATAAATAGGAGATAAAATTTGTCTAAAAAAGACGAAATCCTTAAGATCTTGGAGGCTTTGCCTAAAGATCAGACGGAACTACAAAAGACAATCGAAGACGACTTAAACGTTCAGGCCTGGTTTGCCGTGTTTTACCATTATTTCCGGCCCGGGCTGAGCCTAGAGCAGTGTTTGAGTGACGTCGAGGCCTTTCTAGAAGAGGAAAAGACCCAAAAGACGAGGAAAGAGCCTGAGGTCTTTACGGCCCTACAACTAAAGACGATTTTGGCGCACATCATCAAATACACGATTCCGGTCTTTGAGAGTGAGTCGGTAGAGACGATTGTGGGGTTGCTCGAAAACGAAGAAAAACCGGAGAGTCTGTTTGTCGAAAATCTTTCGGAGCGCTCGGAGCGTCTGTTTCGTCCGATTTTTGTCCATGACCTGGTCTTTAAAATAAAACTTCCCGAAGGGAGCGAGTCGAAGTACGCCTATTTCATTATAGGGCTCGAGCCGCAAAGCTACAAGACGAGCTATCCGCTGGAAGTACGGGCCATACTCTATTCGGCCGACTTGTTTCTCGGGGAAAACGAATGGTTGCTTTTGGAGAGGACCGAAGATTCCTATAAGAAAAGTGTTCCCGCTTATTGCATCTTTTTAAACATGGCTCCAAGGATAAAAGAGGCCAACACGATCGACCGTTACAGCTTAAGCGCGAAGCGGGCGAAGTTAATCGACGGGAAGATGGTGGAAGAGCCCCTTGAGTCAGAATCGCTGATCAACGCTATCATCGTAAATGTCGGAGGAGATTACGAAAATCTCCCGAAAGGAGTTTTTAATTTTGTCGGCAACCTCTTGTTTAAGCAGTCGGACGAGAAAACCGAGGCTTTTTTAGAAGAATATGGAATTTCAGAAAAAAAGGAGGAAAAGGAAGTGTTAATGGCCGGATTTGAGAGAGCCAAATATGAAGAGGGTTTAGAAAAAGGTAGATCTGAAACAAAAGAAGAAGACCGGGCTATTTTAATTGATTTCTGTCGTAGGATTGGTTACAGTGATGAACAAATCAATGAAGAACTAGCGCGCTATGGTTACGATTTACTCAAAAAAGAGTAATTTATAAGGGCGAGAGCCCTTTTTTTAAGTCCTCGGGTTTTAATTAAAGAACTCCTTAATGTCAGTTTACATTAAACTTTTTGCTATTTTACATTAAAGTCTTAGTTTTTCATACTCCAGTTTTACATTAAACTTT
>CANRHG010000166.1 GCA_947630385.1 uncultured Eubacteriaceae bacterium | reverse complement strand
AAACGGTTGGGCATAAATACGGATAATATCAGTTTTGCTAAAAATATATTCACAAATCTGCTTTACTGCTTCGGTCATAATGCCCCTGTTCCAATATTCTTCTGCAACATAATACCCTAATTCAGCAGTTTGCCTATGGATATTTCCCTGGCGAAATACTCCGATACTTCCAACCACTTTGTTATCTGCCATAATAGCAAACGCAAACGTATCATCTTCATTAGCGGAAAGCATATCAGTAATATAGTTCTTTCCGTCTTGCTCTGTATAAGGATATGGCAATCCGTCCCGAAGATTATCCTGCACTTTTCTATTTGAAAGGGTGTTGGCTAAATCTTTTGCATCCGATAATTTCCATTTTCTTAATTTACAAATCATTTTCTTTTAGGTTCTAACGCATATTTGGTTTAATATTAGAAATTTAATCGACTTTAAATAATGATATCGCCGGGTTTCTAAACCATAATGACGATTTTATCTGAATAAAGTTCTAAATCTTTAAATTTTTAAACCTAAATTGCCGGTACCTTAAATTACACTGAATTTCTACCTAAAATTTAATTCTTTTATATCATATTCGGGGAAATATTTTAAAAGCGTTGTTCAATTTTTTTAAAATTATTGAGCTGGTTGGGGCCTAATCAAAAAAAGAGAAAACCTTCGAGAAATTAAAATTGGCTGTTTATATATGAAGTATAAACAGCCAAAGGACTAATCAAAGTCGTTTATAAAGATTTCCTTAATTACTTCGTCGTCCGTAGTTTCTTCCTCTTGATTGGCCTTTTCTTGAAACTGCATCCACTTACTAAAATCACCTTCACAGAGGGCCTGAACCAGTAGACCGGTCTTTTCGTATCTTCCTTCTAATTCATCTGCAAGACAGTTGATATAAACAAGTGATAGTTTTACATTATCTAGCCCTTTTATTCCTGGATCGTAGTTAATATCAAAGCGTAATTCCGGTATCCCATATTCTATCAGATCGTGGGCCGAATAAACCAACCGTGTATAACTTGGGATAAATTTCCTTTTTCCAGATTCTTCGACTACATCTACCGAACGGAAGTTACAGCTGATGCAATCATCTTCGATATCTACTTTTATTCTATAGGTAAAAGGTTGCTTATTATTTTTGCTATTATCCCTGTTGGCAAATTCCATTTCATCTAAAATATTCTTTTCCAGAGTTTCTAAATCGTGGGCTTCGTGAAGTTCTTCAACGGTCGGTAAGATGAAATTCATTACCAGATTTTTATCTTTTTTCTTTAACTCATCCATTAGATCGCTGTTTAGGGTAGTTTCAATAGGATCTAGTTTTTCAGTTATACCTTCAAGCATTTTTTACCTCATCATTGTTCGACGTTTGAATTTCCACTAAAGAAATTTACAATAGTGTCAATAAAGTTCTTTACGGCCTGGGCAATCGAATCAAGAAATCCACTGCCTCCTGCTGAATCCACATAACCTTTAATGTTGTTATAAATATTTTCAGCCTGTTGACGGATAAGTTCCGGATCCAAGTCAAGCCCCTTTATTCTTTGCATTAAATCGATGATCTGTTGTTTAGTTTCCGGAGATAACGTTATGTCCATTTTTTGCTCTAATTCATCCAGAGCTGATGCGATTTGTTCTTCACTTAAGTCTTCGTTTACGACCTGTTGTTTTAAGGCCGCAATAAGTTCGGTCGCATCTTCCTGTCCTACTTCATCGGCAACGTCCTGAGTAGTGACAAGCTCGTCGTTGGCCACATCGACGTTTTCCTGCTCTACCTGTTCACCGGTCATGATCTCATAAGCTTTTTCCGCAGAAGTAAGCGCTGCGGTTCCGGAAATGGGATAAGGACCTACAGCTTTTAATTTTACGTTTTTAAGTCCGGCCGTAATTAAAGCGTTTTGATACATCTCTTTCGTAACGTAATTGATATTATCCGTCTCGACTTCAATCCCTTTATTGTTGGGCGTTAGTAAAACGGAGGATAAAGCTCTCGATCCAATAACTTCAGCAGGCAGGTAGGCTCCTAAAGCCTCATGTTCTTCGGCGTTTGTAACGTAAGACACGTTATAGTCGTTTAGATTTTTAACTCCGAGTAAGTCAAGAACGGTTTGTTCTTCAGAAGGAGTTAAATCGCTTCCTAAGACCAGATATTGGCCGTTGTCGGCGTAAACTGGTCCGGTAAGAATTAGACAGAACAGCAGTAGTAAGAGTTTTTTCATGATCAAGATTTAAAGCTAAACGCTTTTACTCCTTTCTTTGAACGGAAGTTAAAATCCTTATACAAATTTTTCTGTATAGCTCTAAAGTGTAATCCTATTATCCTCCTCAAAGTTAAAAATTATTTAAAATTTAGGAGGCTTTTCGGAATTATTTTAAGAATTAGAAACGCTAAGAAAAAGCTTAAATATTTATCGATTAAATCAGTAAAGATCTGCGTAGAAAAGACAGCGCTGAACAAATTAAGGCCGACATTGTGTAAGACCGCCACTACATAGGAAGAACCACTTGAAGTGATTCCTGAAAAAACAAATGCCGTAATTATACTACTTACTATAGAACAAAGTAGAGTAATTAAAAATATGTATAAGATCGACCGAAGTCCCTGAAACCGGTGATTTTTAAATAGAATACCCGTAAGTAGGCCTAAAAGCAACTGAACGGGAAGATAATAAAAGCTGGTTGGGTCAAATAGAAAGCCGTTAAGAATGGAAGTCAAGGCACCGACGATCATACCGGAAACCGGACCAAAGGCTAAAGCCGAAGCGATGGTCCCAATGGAATCCAAATAAATCGGAAGGCGAAGACTTAGGGCCAAAAAAGCTCCGATAAAGTTAATTACGATCAATAGACTTTCGGTTACTAAGACTCTAGGGTTAGTGAGATTCTTCATTGCTCTGTATTTTATCCGGGAAAATTCCGTTTAAAAAGAATTCAAAAAAACGATTCACATCAACTTTTGTCAAGACCTTACAATTTGGCTTCTTCTTTAAGATCCCGTATTCATCGACCATGCTCATGCCGATAGCCGGACCGTCTATAATAATTTGAACAAAGGCATCTATTCCCTCGCACAAGCTTGGGTCAAGAAAATAAGCAAGAGCCAAAGGATCGTTTAAAACCGAACCTTCAATGCCTTCGTATTCCAGATGAAATTTATTGTAAGAATCGACCATTTTTGAAAAAGTATCCGAGACCTCGGTCCCAATAGCGCGGACTTTCTCATTAAGATCTGGTGTAAATAAAATTTGTCTGGTAACGTCCAGTCCCGTCATAATAATGGGTCTACCCAATTCTTCAAAGACGATTTTTGCCGCGTCCGGATCAAACCAAAAATTAAATTCCGCTACGGGCGTACAGTTTCCGTGGGATTTAAAATTTCCTCCCATTAAAACGAGCTCTTTTATATGCGACTTTACTTCCGGATAACGGGTGATAAGTTTAGCGATGTTCGTTAAAGGTCCAAGGGCCAATAAGGTAACTTCACTATTATCCATCAGGGTTTGATACAAAAAATCAACGGCTCCCTGCCCCGCTTTTGGGGTGGAGTTTTTAAGCTTAACTCCCCCTACTCCGTTCTCTCCGTGCGTCTCTTTGGCAAATACCGGCTCTCTAACTAAGGGCTTTGCTGATCCTACATAAACGGGAACGTCTTCCCTACCCATGAGCTTTAAAATATTTAAAGCGTTTTGAGCGCCCTGTTCTACTTCTATATTCCCAGCCGTGGTCGTAACTCCCAAAATATCCAGGTCCGTCTGTTTAGAAGCAAGCATCAAGGCCAGGGAATCGTCTATTCCCGGATCGCAGTCGATTATTATTTTTCGTAAATTTTGCATAAAAAAAAGGACGCCGAAACGTCCTGAATGTTTTAAATAAATATCAGCTTATAACTGATAACTCAGTCTTGAATAAATGTCCTGACCGTAGAGGCTTAAACCGTTGACTCTAGAAACCGTACCGTTTTCATCGGTATAGTGGACTTCAAAGTGGAGATGGGCTCCCGTCGACCATCCGGTCGATCCAACGTATCCGATGATCTGTCCGGCTCTAACGGACGTTCCCTGAGTAACGGCGATCGCGGACATATGGCCGTACAACGTTTCATAACCGTTTCCGTGGTC
>CANRHG010000165.1 GCA_947630385.1 uncultured Eubacteriaceae bacterium | reverse complement strand
TAGCCCCGGCACAAAGCCCGTGAGTTCCACAAGATCGGGAAAAACCGGTAGTGGGATCAGTACCGAGAAAAAAGACAACATCGTCGCCGGCGTCATAAGCCCATAAAAGCCGTTGGTCCCCATCATGATGGACTGCGCCAGCTCGCTGTACTGCGAGAGTAGCCCAAGCACCGTCGAACTCACCGGAAGGTAGCCGCCGTTTAAGAAGGTGACGACAAAATTAAGCGTTATTCCGACGGCGATCGCGATCGTATAGAGATCTTCCAGGTTGAAGATGAGCATGATCAGGATAAACAGGTAAGCGATAAAACCGACGATCGGAAAATACCCGAGCAGCGGGTTGAGCTCACTGACGCGGTAGGTAAAATGTAATAGGATGAGTACGACCGCCCCGATCAGTCCCAAAAGGTAAAAACGGTAGCGGTGGTCGTACAGGCTGACCAGGCTCCCCCTTCGAATAAAACCGATGATCATCCCCACCAAGAGCGCAAGGATCAAATACATGACAACACCAAAATCCTATAAAAAGAAAGGCCCCGCTTGTAAAGACGGGACCGGTTAACATCAATAATACGGAACGATCAAGCCGTAGTTTCCGTCCTTACGCTTGTAGACGACATTAACGTCTCCGGTATCGGCGTTGAGGAAGACAAAGAAAGTGTGTCCGAGAAGGTCCATTTGAAGAGCGGCTTCTTCTTCGTTCATGGGTTGCATGTCAAAGCGCTTGGTGCGAACGATCTTTATCGGCTCTTCGTTTTCTTCCGGTTCGAGCTCGTCGAACTCTTCGAGGTGGAGCTTCTTTTCGGTTCCGTAATGTTTTTGTATCTTAGTCTTATGTTTACGAAGTTGGCCTTCCAGACGGTCAACGACGACTTCGACTGCTGTTTGAGGGTTTTCGTTCTTGGCTTCGGCCCTTAGGACCCCGCGGCCGAACGGAATCGTCACTTCGAGTACGGTTCTATACTTCTCTTTACCAACGGTGGCAAACACTTCCGTGTCCGGACTGAAATACCGGTCGAACTTTTCGAATTTTTTCTTAAGCAAGTTCTTCAGGTTGTCCGTCACCGTGATGCCTTTTCCATAGATCGTAAATCGCATTTCGTGACTCCTTTCCTCTGTGATTAAATTATTATACCAAAAATCAAAAAATCGCAGCACCCGCTGCGATATCCCGCCTGACCTGGTCTTTACCCCCACACTTGCCAACCGGCTTCTTCTTTCCCCAATTCGGAGAGCCGGCTGGTCTTACATCTAGATCGCACTATGATCGGCTAAGCCTTACGTGGATTGTTTCGCCTGCGACTGGCATCAATTTTCAACCACAGACGCGGGACGTTTTTATTATAAAAAGAGTGTCCCGATTTTTAAAGGTAAAATTTAGTCGAAATTCAAGAGCGTGAGGGCATTCTCGGTACGTTTTTTCTGCATTTCACAAAACAGCGCGTCCGGTTTTAGGACGTCCCCGTTTTTGTGATAGGCCGCCGCGTGGCAGCCGCCGGAGCAAAAGTACTTGTTCCAACACTCACTGCAGCCTTCTTTGTTGCCGAGGACCGCGTTATAAAAGAGTTCCTGCAGGGCGGGGTTGGTGATGCCCTCGTCGACGTTTCCGATGACAAACTCGTCCTCCCCGACGAACTGGTGACAGGGATAGAGCTTTCCGTCCGGGGCGACGGCTAAGTAGTCCACCCCGGCCCCGCAGCCGCTGACGAGTTTTTGCAGGCACGGTCCGGCATCGAGGTCGATGTTGAAGTGAAAAAAGTCGAGCTCGTCTTCTTCTACGAGCCTTGCGATCTCATCGTACTGGTCCTTGATTTTATCGAGGTCTTCTTCCCTGATGGCGAGCTCCGGATCCTGTGTTACGACCGGCTCGCACGAGAGGTGTCTAAAACCCTCACCCGCCAGGTGTTTTACGTCTTCGCTGAAGTCGAGATTCTTTCTGGTAAAGGTCGCCCGCACGTAATAGTCTTTGTCCCTGTTTTTAACGAAGTCTTTAAATTTCGGCATGATCACGTCGTACGAGCCCCCGCCGGATTTCGTCTTTCGCATGCGGTCGTTGACCTGTCTTCGCCCGTCGACCGAGAGCACGACGTTGTCCATCGTCTCATCGATCCAGTCGGCGTCCTTATCGAGCAATACCCCGTTGGTCGTTAGGGTAAAGTGGAAGTCCTTGTCGATCCCCTCACAGTAGGCGACGACTTCCTTGATCGCTTCAAGGTTAAGCAGGGGCTCCCCGCCGAAAAAATCGATCTCGACCGAGCGCCTCGGGGTCTTACTGACCAGATCGATCGCCTTTTTGGCGGTCTCAATATCCATTATACCGCCCGTCCCGTAGGTCCCCTGGCCGGCAAAACAGTACCGGCAGGACAGGTTGCAGTCGTGTGCCATATGAAGACAGAGGGCTTTGAGCGCGCGCTCACGGACCGGTACCTCAAGGGCCGGCGTATAAAGTAGCCCCTGGTCTATGAGCGTTTTTAGTTCCTTATGCGCCTGCTTATACTCGTCCCCTAAGCCTTTCGGCTCCTTTAGGTGGTCTTCTTCTAAGAGTTCGTAAGCCGGGGCGTCCACTTCGAAGAAACTTAAGCTCTCCACGTCGAGGACGTAAAATTTTCCGTCTTTTTCAAATTTATGAATCATTTTTGGGCACAAAAAAAACGGCTAACGCCGTTTACATTTCTGGTTTCCTACGGTACAGGACGTCTTGCAAGCGGACTGGCAAGAAGTCTGGCACTCGCCGCAGCCGCGGCCTTTTACGTCTTTAAGCGTCCCGATTTTTAAGATCTTCACGTGTTTCATTGTTTTCCTCTTCTCCCTGCGGTGGTTCCTGTAATTCCATCTCTTCGAGTTCCGGATCGTCTTTGTGGTAGATCAGATTGTCCTGCTGTTCGCTGAGCTCTACCGGCTCATCGGCGTCTTGTATGACCGATTCATCCGCGGTGATCACTTTCGAGATCGCGCTTCGGATGACCATGGCTTTTTCAAAATCCGGCAACATCTCTAGGACGACGTTTTTGTCGTCTAAGGCGTAGACGACACCGTAGAAACCGCCGATCGTTAAAACTTCATCCCCGACTTTGATCGAATCCCGCATTTCCTGCATCTGTTTTTGTTGCTTGGACTGCGGACGGATGACGAGAAAATAAAAGACCGCCACCAGAAGGATCAAAGGGATCAGTGATACTAGCTGTTGCAAATCTCCTCCTTAGACGGGAAGTCCGTATTTACTAAAGACTTGCTGTTTTAACTCCAGCATCGCGTCGTTCTCGATCGCTTCCCGCACAGATTTCATCAAGTTTAGTGTAAAAGATAAATTATGCATTGTCAACAAACGCGCCCCGAGGATCTCCCCGCTCTTGATCAGGTGCCGGACGTAAGCGCGACTGTAATTCTGACACACCGGGCAGTTGCATTCGGGGTCGATCGGCCCGAAATCGTGGGCGTAGGCCGCGTTTCTCACGACGAGCTTACCGCCCGAGGTCAGGGCCGTCCCGTTTCGGGCGATCCTGGTCTGGAGCACGCAGTCGAACATGTCGATCCCGTCGATGACGCCGTTAATTAAAGCGTCGACGCTTCCGACCCCCATCAGGTAGCGCGGCTTCTCCCTCGGTAGTAGTGGGGTCGTGTAACGCAGCAGATCGAACATCGGGTCCTTCGTCTCCCCGACCGAGAGCCCGCCGATGGCGTAGCCCGGAAAATCCATCGCGACCAGATCCTGGGCGGACCGTTTTCTCAGGTCCTTGTACATCCCGCCCTGGACGATCCCAAACAAGGCCTGGTGCTCGGGGTTGTTGTGGGCGAGGAGGCTCCGCTCGGCCCAACGCGTGGTCATTTCCATGCTCTTTTTCGTGTACTCCCAGTCCGCGTCGGCCGGGGCGCACTCGTCAAACGCCATCATGATGTCCGAGCCGATCGTGTTTTGGATCCACATGCTCTTTTCCGGGCTCATCATGTGTTTGGAGCCGTCGAGGTGGGAGCGAAACTCCACGCCCTCTTCGCTGATGTTGCGAAGGCTGCTGAGCGAGAAGACCTGAAAGCCGCCCGAGTCCGTCAGGATCGGCCGGTCCCAGTTCATAAACTTATGAAGGCCCCCGGCTTCGTTCATGATCTCCATGCCCGGACG
>CANRHG010000164.1 GCA_947630385.1 uncultured Eubacteriaceae bacterium | reverse complement strand
CCCAGACCGTATCGGTCACGGTGAGCCCAGAAAACGCCACGGATGAAATCACCTGGACGAGTGAAGATGAACAGGTTGCCGTGGTTCGCCCGTCTGAAGACGGAAAGAGTGCGGTCATCTCGGCCGTGGCCGAAGGTAGGACCCAGGTCGTGGTTCGAAGCGGGAATCTCACCCAGCCGATCGACGTGATCGTTAGTAACAATTCGATCGTCGCCACCGACATCGTGATTTTATCAAGCGGGCCCGATTATTATACGGTAAAGGCCGAAAATGTCCACATAAATACGGCGCTCGCGCTGGGAGACCGCAACATCGAACAGGTCAGTATGTTTACCTGGTCCGATCCGCTCCAGGTGGATATCGACTGTAAACTGGCCGAAAAGCAGCCGGGGAACAACGATTATACCTATACCTTCCCCGTCAATAACACGGCGGTCAACAATTTCTATTTTGACGCTTCAAATATTAAGATCAACGTTTACGCCTCTACGGACGCGGGTTACGACGGGTCTTTGATCGGAGCCGTAAATTATAATTACGTCGATTCCCTCGCAAGGGATCTGGTTTTAACGCCTTATTGTTCGAACGTCGGCTTTATCACACCTTCGGTCGACAACGGCGCCTTTGCGGGCGACTCTAATTTCCGCAATTCACTCGAAGGCTTTAGGATCTCGACTACCTTCGAAGGGGTAGAGATCTACGCTACGGTTCACGTACAGGATCTCGGATGGCTTCCGTCGGTTGGTTCCGGGCAGTACGCCGGGACGATGTATTTAAACAAGCCGGTCGAAGCGGTGCGCCTGGACTTAAGCGGTGAAAACGCGGAAAATTACCGGCTCACGTACCGGACCACGGCGATGGACGGGAGTACCTCCGCCTGGACTAACGAAGGCGCGGTAGCCGGAACGACTGGACAGGCTAAGCCCCTGGCAGGCCTTGAAGTATCCATCGAGCCGGTCGGATAAATTTTAAGTTTTAAGCGGACGAAAAAGGACTGATGCCGTTTTCTTCCGCTTTTTTGCCTTTGACTTGCGTTTTTTACTCCCTAAAAAAGTTTTTCACGCCACGATTTATTTATAAGCGACTTTTTTTGATAGGTTAGATAGGTAATTTTAATTTGTAGGAGGTAATTAGGATGGGTAATTCTGCTAGTGCTGCGAGCTCGGCGGACGCCAGCACCCTTGCGGCCGTATTGGGTATTATAAGTTCATTCTTTTTGGTCATCCTAGCGGTTGCGGTCATTTGGTACGTCTTGCAGGCTTTTGGTTTTTATAAAATGGCCAAAAACAGGGACCTACCTTATGCCTGGATCTCTTGGATACCGCTGTGCCAGTATTACATCATGGGAGATCTTATCGGTAACCGTTTGTGGGGCTTTGGATTCACGAATTGGGCCTTAGTCCTTGGATCGATCCTTTCGACCCTTTTGAGTTACGTCGTCCCGAACATAGACAACTCATTTGTTCTATTACTAATACTGGTCTATTACATCGTGTATTACGTTTATCAAATGACGGCCTTTTACCGTCTGTATCAGATGTATTCGGACCACCCCACTTTATTTTTGGTCCTGTCCATCATCTTCCCCTTCCTGACCGCTATTTTTATTTTTGCCATACGAGACAACAAGCCTAAACCCATCGTGAAGTGAAGGACGTAAACTTAAGGGCTTTGAGGATAGAATTTCGGTCGGACCGCTTTGTGTTTTGTAAGGAGCGCTCTCTTGCTTTAAGATACCTTAAATTTTTTTCTTTACGAAGTCAAAAGAGATGTGTATGATACCAAGGAGAGCTGTTTACCAAGGGACGGTCCATTTAAAACCGTAAACTTGATCTTTGGTAAGCTTTAAAAAAATGAACATCGATCACAAAAGACAAGATAATGAACTTGAAGTGAGCGTAGAGGGACGTCTTGATACGAACTCCGCTCCGGAATTAGATAAAGCCATAACCGAATGGCTGGATGAAGACATTGAAACCGTCGTTTTTGATTTTACGAATCTGGAATACATTGCAAGTTCCGGACTTCGCGTACTTTTGTCGGTTCTTAAAAAGCCCGCAAAATCCAAGCGTAAAGTCATTATCGCCAGTCCAAACGACCGCATCCGCGACGTGCTCTTAAACGTCGGCTTCGACGATATCATGGAAATTCGAGATTAATTATAAAAACCCGAAACGCGAGTTTCGGGTTTTTGTTTCTATAAATTTTTTCGACAAAAATGATGGATAAAAAGAAATTCTCCGTGAGGTTCACCGATAAACAGATCTTGTTTCTCGTCGTTTTCGGGATCGTCGTAACCCTAGCTTCGCTTATCGTCGGTTACATCGAGTTTACCAAGGCGATTGAGCAGGACTACGACGAAGAAGCTTCCCAAATCATCGCTTACATCGAAAGCGATTTTAACGTCGAAACGTTTGAGACAAACATGAACCGTATCGCGAGCGACATTCAAAATGGAAGTTTTGTAGCCGGCGAAGAAATCGGTACTGAGCCGGGCTACGTCGCGCTTATTGATAGGATCAAACGCCTGCGGGAAAGTTTCGACTGTAACGAGATTTTGATCGCCGACGTTGACAATTCATTAAAGGACGAGTTTATCCGCGAAGTACAGGAAGATCCCGACAGTAGGCCTTTAGCAGAAAAATACCTTGGCCAGCTCGAGGACGGTGAAGCGGACATTTTGCTTATTTACGCTTCTAGCTTTGGGGAATTCTCAGACGTTAATGGCGATACAAAGGCAAGGCCGGACGAAATGATTTTGATGACCGGCAACGAAAGAGAAGCGCTTCAAAAATTGTACCGGGAAAAACAAAGACAGCTCACGACTACTGCTTTGACCTTGAGCAATGACAGAGAGATCCGCTCCCTGACCGTACAGCAGCCGATTTTAAACGGAAGCGGAGAGGTCATCGGCTTTATCCAGGTAGACCTGCAAATGGGCATGATCACGGAGACGCTAACGCGTTTTATGCTGCTGTCCGCGTGGTATTCGCTTTTGGTCGGTATCGCTTTTATCGTTATTTTCATTATTATTAACCGGCGCGTCTTTATAAAACCGATTCTTAAGATCATCGACAGTGCCAGAGGCTTTGTGGAAAATGACCATAAGATCACAAAATCGCTTGATGAAATAAAGACGAACGACGAGATCCAGTACTTGGCCCAAAGCATTCTTAAGATGGAGACGGATATCAATACCTATATTGATAACCTCAAAGAAGTGACGGCCGAAAGAGAGCGGGTAAAGACCGAACTTAGCCTGGCCCGTGACATCCAAATGAGTATGTTACCTAGAAATTTTCCGCTTTTTCCCGACCAAAACGGGTTTGATGTCTACGCGATCATTGAACCGGCCCGCGAAGTCGGAGGCGATTTTTATAACTTTTATATGATCGACGAAGACCATTTAGGGATCGTCATCGGAGACGTTTCAGGAAAAGGCGTTCCCGCAGCTTTGTTTATGATGACCGGTAGCATGTTGATCAAGGCCCAATCTCTACCGCAAATACAGGCCAACGCGATCATCGAAAACGTCAACGATATTTTAAGCGAAAACAACGAAGAAAACTTATTTATCACGACTTGGATGGGAATTTATGAAATTTCCACGGGCACTCTTACGTTTGTAAACGCCGCTCACGAACCGCTACTTGTGGTCCACGAGGACGGCGAGTACGAGTTCATAAAGACCAAGCCTAACCTGGCTCTTGCTACGTTCGGCGGAATGCCGTACCGCCTTCACGAGTACAAGCTAAGAAAGGGAGATAAGCTTATTTTATACACGGACGGTGTGACCGAGGCCCAAAATGAGACGCAAGAATTCTACGATCCAGAGGGCCTAATAAAAGCCGTTAAAAATCTTTATAAGAAAGACATTAAAGAGGTCGTTAGTGGGATTAAGGAAGACGTCGATACCTTCGTCGGGGAAGCCGAGCAGTTCGACGACATCACGATCGTGGGATTTGAAGTCAAGTGATTGGTTGAGGCCAAGTTTATGAAAATTGATTGTAACTATTCAGCCTCATCAAAAAAATCAAGCAAAGTAAAAACTTCGGATATTTACAAAAAGCCTAACAATCGTTATAATCAGTAAAAATTTAACGAAGGTTGGGCAATGGAAC
>CANRHG010000163.1 GCA_947630385.1 uncultured Eubacteriaceae bacterium | reverse complement strand
GTTCGGTGTAGCCGAGTTCTTCGAGGTCGAGCCCTAAGTCAAAGACTTTCGGGTCGACAAAGCCGTTTCCGATAATACGGAAGTCGCGTTCTTCCCCGTCTTTTAGGACCTTGATGTCGACCGAGTTGATCCCGCTGTTTTGGATCTCCCAGGCTTTGTCGTGATCGACTTCCTCTCCGGCTTCGATCAGGACTTCGCCCGTTTCCGGGTGGATGATGTCGTTTGAGACGCGCTGACCGATCAGGCGATTGGCAAGCGAAAGTTTTTTGTTATACTTATAGCGTCCGACTTTGGCAAGGTCGTAGCGGCGCGGATCAAAAAAGAGGGATTTGATCAGACTCTGCGCCGACTCAAGCGTAAGAGGTTCGCCCGGGCGCAGGCGCTTATAAATATCTAAAAGCCCGTCTTTTTCGTCTTTCGGGCCCGCGGCTTCGTCTTTTGCGATCGTCTCAGCCAGTCTTTCGTCGTGGCCGAAGACTTCGTAGATCTGCTCGTCGGTCCCCAGGCCAAAGGCACGCAGAAGCGCCGTTAATGGTAGCTTACGGGTACGGTCGATTTTTACGTATAAAATATCGTTCGAGTCCGACTCGTATTCGAGCCAGGCCCCACGGTTTGGAATGATCTGTACCGAGTAGAGTTTTTTACCGATCTTGTCGCGCGTCAGGGTAAAGTAAGCCCCGGGCGAGCGTACGAGTTGGGAAACGATGACGCGTTCGGCTCCGTTTACGATAAAGGTACCGGTGTCGGTCATCTTGTGCAGGTCGGCCATGAAGACCGTCTGTTCCTTGACCTCTTCCTTTTCCTTGTTTCGGAGCTGTACCCGCACTTTTAGTGGGGTCATGTAGGTTTGGTCACGTTCCTTGCATTCTTCTACGGTATATTTAGAGTTGTCTTCGATCTCGTAATCGATGAATTTTAGTTCCAGATTGCCACTGAAGTCCGTGATCGTGTGCATGTCGTCGAAGACTTCTTTTAGTCCCTTTTCCAAGAACCACTTGTACGAGTCTTTTTGTACCGCCAGAAGGTTTGGCATTTCCAAAACTTCATCGATCTTGGAGAAAGACTTACGGGTTCTTAGGCCGGACTCAACATCGTGTGTTTGAACCATTTTTACCTCATGAAAGAAAAAAGTGAAAAAGCGGCAGGAGAGAAGCGAATCTTACTTTTGATCGGTAAGAAAGTGTTGGAAAGGTGAGCCTTTGATCAGCGCACCGACACTGCTTGTAAATACCGCTAAACCATATAGAGTTATTTTATGTGATATTTTCTAAAAAGTCAATTTTTTATTATATATCCATTTTGGGTAAAATAAAAGGTGAAATCAAAAAAATTTTTAAATTTGGAGGAAAAATTGAAAAAACTTTTAATACCCGTTGTGATGCTCCTTCTGGTACTGACCGCTTGTAGCGCGGGCGAACAGGAGGTCGCAGTTCCGGACGATCTGGTCGGGACGTGGGAGACCGAAGTCGTAGACGGAGCCAGCCACTATAGCATGAGCTATACCTTTAATGCGGACAAGACTTACCGTCATACGATCTCGATGCCACAGTCGGAGTACAACCCGACCGATTACACCCAGGACTCGGACGGGACCTACAAAGTCGAAGCGGACGATAAACTCGTACTCCTGCAGGAAAGCGACACGGACGAGGAAGAAGAAGTCCTGACTTCGACCTACACTTATTCTTTTGACGGGGATAAACTCGTTTTAAGCGATGATAGTGGGACGTATACCTTTGATAAAGTAGAAAAATAATCACAGCCGGAAGTTTTTTCCGGCTTTTTTTAGAGAAAATAAAAAACACCTGAGAGGGTTCAGGTGCCTTTTTCAAACTTCTTTCCAAAAATTATTATAATAAAACTTGACAGAATTTGTCAATTGTCAATTTAATTACACCGACTCCTTATTCTTCGATGTAAATTTTTTCAATAACCTGATCTTCTAAGGGCTTATCGCTCTCGTCGGTCGGGGTCTGGGCGATCTCATCGACGTATTCCATTCCGCTCGTAACTCTCCCGAAAGCGGCGTAGTCCCCGTCGAGGTATGGGCTATCCTCAACGACGATGAAAAATTGGGAACTCGCGGAATTCGGATCCTGCGAACGCGCCATCGAGATCACGCCACGTTCGTGGCTCAAGTCGTTTTCGTAGCCGTTTGACTCAAACTCTCCGACGACCGTTTCTTCCGAGCCACCCATACCCGTAGCCGTGGGGTCCCCGCCCTGGATCATAAAATCTGGAATGACTCGGTGGAAGGTCAACCCGTCATAAAAACCGGAATTGGCCAGTTTTACGAAATTTTCGACCGTCTTCGGGGCGATATCCGGATACAGTTCCATCTCGACTTTTTTACCGCCGTCGACTTCCATGACGGCTTTAACGACTTCCGTCTCATCCTCATTCGTACTATTCGTGCTTGATGTCTGGCTACAGCCCGTCAGGATCAGAGCCAAAACCAGGACCAGTAGTATTTTTTTCAAGTTTCTCTCCTTTTTCGTTTATCCCTCAAAGTTACAACATTCCGGTACATTTTTCAAGTTTTATATGGGGGCTGACCTCTGCCTCTAAAAATTTTCTTTTGCGGATACAACTGTTTTCCGGCCAAAGATTTTACGGAACGAATTGAAATTTTTTCAAGCTGTAAACGCTTGCGAGTGGTATAATGTTAAATTAATTTTTTAGAAACGAGGTGAACCAATGGCTACGTATTTTGAACAACCATCCAGAACGTTTAACGAATATTTACTGATTCCCGGCTATTCCTCTACCGAATGTATACCCGAGCGCGTTTCCCTACGTACGCCACTGGTACGCTTTAAAAAAGGCGAAGAACCCAAGTTTTCCCTAAATATTCCCATGACCTCCGCGATCATGCAGTCGGTCTCGGGAAGGGATATGGCGATCGCCCTGGCTCAGGAAGGGGGCCTGTCTTTTATCTACGGCTCACAGAGCATCGAAGACGAAGCGCAAATGATTCGAGATGTTAAGGCCTACAAAGCCGGCTTCGTACAGAGCGACTCGAACATCTCGCCGGAAAATACCCTCGCCGATATTCTAGCCCTTAGAGATAAGACCGGCCACGAGACCGCGGCCGTCACCGACGACGGGACCGCGAGCGGAAAACTCGTCGGGATCGTAACTTCCAGGGACTACCGCGTCTCGCGTATGAGTAGGGATACGAAAGTCAAAGAGTTCATGACGCCGATCGATAAGATCGTAAAGGGTGATAAAAACACGACCCTTTCGGAGGCCAACGACCTCATCTGGGAACACAAAGTAAACTCGATCCCGATCATCGACGACGACGGAAAACTTTTGTATTTCGTCTTCCGTAAAGACTATCTTGATCACAAATCTAATCCTCTAGAGCTACTCGACGACAATAAGAGTTATCTCGTCGGTGCGGGGATCAACACGCGCGACTATAAAGAACGCATCCCGGCCCTACTCGACGCCGGGGTAGATCTCCTTTGTATCGACTCGTCCGAAGGCTTTACAGAATGGCAGCGCCAGACGATCAAGTGGGTGCGCGATAACTATGGCGACAGTGTAAAAATCGGCGCCGGAAACGTCGTCGACGCCGAAGGCTTTAACTTCCTCGCCGACGCGGGCGCGGATTTTATCAAAGTCGGAATCGGTGGTGGCTCGATCTGTATCACCAGAGAGACCAAGGGGATCGGCCGCGGCCAGGCTACGGCTGTCATCGAAGTCGCCAAAGCCAGAGACGATTATTATAAAAAAACCGGGATTTACATCCCGATTTGTTCCGACGGCGGCATCGTCTACGATCACCACATCACCCTGGCCCTGGCCATGGGCGCCGATTTCGTGATGCTCGGCCGTTACTTTTCCCGCTTCGATGAAGCACCGACGAGGCGCGTCAACATCGGCGGAAACTATATGAAAGAATACTGGGGCGAAGGCTCGGCCCGCGCCCGCAACTGGCAGCGTTACGACCTGGGAGGCGACGAAGGCCTACATTTTGAAGAAGGCGTCGACTCGTTCGTCCCGTACGCCGGAAGCCTACACGACAACCTTCCCGTGACCCTGTCCAAGATCAAAGCCACGATGTGTAACGTCGGCGCGACCGACCTCGACGAGTTAAAGGAAAAGGCCAAACTCACGGTCGTATCCTCGAC
>CANRHG010000162.1 GCA_947630385.1 uncultured Eubacteriaceae bacterium | reverse complement strand
GACCGAAAGCGTAAGAGAATCTCCCTCGGGAAGTTTTACCTCGACCGTATCTACGGGCTCGCCCGAAATCAGCATTGTGGTAGCGGCTTTTGCGGCCGCGGCCGCGCAGGTACCCGTCGTATAACCGCAGCGCATCATTTCTTTTTCTTTAGAACGACCGTACTCATATAAGGGACTTTTTTAAGAAGATCCTCGGGATTTTTCGAAACGTTCTGAGCCTCTGCGGTGACGTCGCTGACCATGTAAAAGTCAAAAGCGGCCTTATTATCCTTTAAAACCTTATAAAGGATCTCCGGTCCGGCCGAAACCTTTAAGATCACGACGTTTTCGTTCTCTAACAAAACTTTTTTTAGTTCGTTTTCGTCCCCCGTCATCGGAAAGATCACGAGCTTTTCTTCGCCCTGAGCCAGAGGTATATCAAGGAGCGAAGCGATCGCCCCGACCGAAGAGATCCCGGGCACGGTCACAACACCGATCCCAAAGTTTTCTAAGATTTCCACTACGTAGGAATAGGTGCTGTAAAGATAAGGGTCCCCGAGTACCACAAAAGCGGCGTCTCGGTCCTTTAAAACCTCTTTTATTAGCCCGGCGTTTTCTTTCCACTTAGTTTCCAGAGCCTTATCGCTTGGACCGGTCATCGGAAAATCGAGCGCGATTGTTTCTTTATCACCGATGTACGGCAGGACCGCGCTTAAGGCCCTTGGCTTATTTTTCGAGGCCGGGTAAAAAACGACGTCAACGTCTTCTAGGATCTGTCTTCCCCTGACTGTGACGTATCCCGGATCCCCGGGACCTACGCCAATCCCATAAAGCGTTCCCATCAGTCCCTCCTAAGCCTATAAAGCAGCGCGTTTAGTAGCGCGACCGCGACGGGGCTTCCGCCTTTTCTGCCTGATGTAAGGCACACCCAGACCGTCGAGTTCGTCTAAGGCCTTTTTCGACTCGGCCGCTCCGACAAAGCCGACCGGGACCCCTAAAATCAAGGCCGGCTTTTTCCCCGTCTCTTTGATTTTTCTTATAAGCTCGAACAAAGCCGTCGGCGCGTTACCGATCGCGTAAATGTCGAAGCCGTGGTCAAAGGCCTTATCGATGGCGATTTCGGAGCGCGTGCGACCGGAAAGACCCGCCTCACGGACGACGTCCTTATCGTGGACCATACTTGTGATACGTGAGCCCAAACCCTCCAAAGACTTCTTACTCACACCGGCTACGATCATCCCCGTGTCGGCGTAAATGTCCGCGCCGTTTTTAAGCGCTTGTATACCGCTTTGTACGGCACCGTTTTTAAATTCAAGTTTTTCCGCCAGATCCAAATCGGCCGTCGCGTGGACGACGCGGTAGATCAGGTCTTTATACTCCGGGTCGACCGGGACCTCGAGTTCTTCCTCGATGATCTCAAAACTGCGGTCTTCGATCTGTCTGGGTTTAAGTGGTTCTGACACGAATCCCTCCTGGAATCAGGTGTTGTTTTTTAATAAAGCCGATGTGATCCGAAAGCTCCCCTTTAAGGTCGCGGGTAAAATCCTCGAGCTCAAAGTTTTCGTCGTAGAGCACGCCGATCACGCTTCCGCTGTGACCGATCAGATTCCCGAGACCACCGTAACGCTCGGTCAGTTTCTTTACGGTCTCAAAATAAGGGTGAAGCAGGGCGCTTTGGTTGTTTTCGGCGCTTATCGTACAGGCCCGCCCGATCTTAGCTGCGTCTTTCTCCTTTAGCCCTTCTTTAAAGAGCGCGAGCGCCTTTAGATATGGTCCCTCTTCTTTTTTAAACTCGGTCTCGTACCCAAAGCCGACGGTGTCGACTTCAAAATCAAAGTCGATGATCAGGACCGGAGCCGAAAAAGACGCCCCCAACTCTTCGTAGACTTCACCCGTGTAGTGGTTAAAGAGATTTAAATTTTTGTACATCAGGTTGTCGCTCGGCTCGATACTTACGCAGATGTCGGCGGTCTCTTCTTGACTGAGCGGCACTTTAAAGTAAGAAGACAGCGCGCCGAGTAGGCTTACGATATCGGCCGTCGAACTGGCCATGCCTTTTTTCTCAGGAAGCTCTGAGACCGTTTCGATGTCGACCGTATCCCCAAGTTCGGGACCTAGTCCGGTCCGTAAAAAGAAAAGCTCGAGCGCCTTTCGTCCCTTATCTCTTAAATTGTGCCTCCCCGTCCCCCGTGTGATCGTCGTCGTAGAAAACAGATCGATGGGGCTTGAAATCAGGCTGGGTTTATTGTCGAAGATTCCCTGCAGGTATTCCCCGCAGGTTCCCGGCGCGCTAACTTTTACCATGTATCTCCTCTAGAAGATCGATCAAAAACGCCGGACCGTCGGGTTCGGCGTAAAAATGAAAATGTGGGTAACCGGCAAGAACGTTTTCTCGCTTAAACCCGTCGCTATGGGTCGCCCCGTTTTTGGTAAGCTTAAAAACGCCCTGGGGCGGCTTCTTATAATCGCTGTGGTGAAACTCGTGGACCGCAAACGAAAAATCTTTGTATCGTAAATCGTGATAGCCAAAGTGCTTAAGGCCCGAGGACATTTTGGTTTCGTAGTCAAAAAAGCCGACCATAGGAACACCGTCGAGTTTTTCACCAAGGTAGATCATGCCCCCGCACTCCGCTAGGGCGTAAGCCCCGCCCTCTAAGACCTCTTTAAGTCTTTTTCGAAAGCAGGCGTTTTTACACAACTCTTCTTTATAAAGCTCGGGGTAGCCCCCGCCAAAGTAGTAAAGATCGGCCTTTGGCGGCTCGCGGTCTTTTAGCGGTGAAAAATATATGAGCTCGCACCCCAGACGTTTAAGAACGTCCAGGTTGTCCTGGTAGTAAAAATTAAAGGCCTCGTCCCGGGCTACCGCGACTTTAAGGCCGGAAAACTTTCCTTCCAGACCCTCAAACGGATCTTTCCCGGTAACCGGCTCTACCTCTTTTAAAAGTCGGTCGAAATCGACCGTCTCTTTTAGAACGGCCGCCGCCTTTTTTATATCTTCCGTCAAGTTTTCCTGTTCCTCGGGCATCTTAAGTCCCAGATGGCGCGAAGAAAGTTTAAGATCCTCAAGTCTGGGAAGGTATCCTAAAACCGGAACGTCTACGGCCTCTTCGATCCACTTCTTTTGTTCTTTAAACCGCTTCCCATCGACTCCGTTAAGAAGGATCCCGACAAAATCGAGATCCGGGTCGTATTCTACGTAGCCCTTTATAAGAGCGGCCACGGATCTTCCCATTCCCCTGGAATTTACGACGAGAAGGACGGGCAGGCCCAAGAGCTTTGCAACGCAGGCCGAACTCCCGGCTCCCGTCCCGCTTTGTCCGTCGTAAAGACCCATAACGCCTTCGATGACGGCCAGATCTTTGTTTTTTAAGCGCTGTCCGTACAAAAAGCGGGTTCTGTCTTCACCAACAAGGACCGGATCGAGGTTAATAGAAGGAGTGTTTAATATCGTTTTGTGAAACATTGGATCGATATAATCCGGTCCTATTTTAAAAGCGGCGATGTCAAAGTTATCTTTCAGCGCTTCCAACATCGCCGCCGTAAGCAGTGTCTTTCCCGACCCACTGGTGGGGGCTGCGATCAAAAATGCTTTGATGGCCCCTCCTTTAGCCGGGAATGCCCCGGACCTGTGTGTCGATATCGGTCGTGTAGTCCGCGCCAAAATATTTTTCCGAAAGGGCTTTAAGGGTCCCGTCCGCGCGTAACTCTTCAATGGCCGCGTTGACGTCTTCGATCAGGGCAGTGTTATCCGATTTTGCCACCACCACGAGCGGTTCGTTCGTCAATACGTCTTTGCTGGTGACCTTAAAACTTGGATCGTTCTTTTGATAAAACGCGTAGACGCCGACGTCGCTTAGGACGTAGTCGACGTCCCCGTTTTTAAGGGCGTTATAAAGCCGGTCCGAATCTTCGTATTTGACGATCGTCGAGTTTTTACCTTCCGTTTCGTGTACGTACTCGGCCAGGTCGTCGGCTGAGGTCCCATCGATGACCCCAACGCGCTCGTTTATGACCTCGCTAAATTCCGTAGCCGGATTTTCTTTACCAGCTAAACTTACGAGGACCACGCCGTTTGAGACGTACGGCTCCGATAGGCTATAAGCCTGTTCCCTGTCCGGAGTCTTTGATACGCCCGAGATCACGAGGTCGTACTTGCCTTCGTCGAGCTGGTCGAAGATAACTTTCCAGTCGATGGTCTCGA
>CANRHG010000161.1 GCA_947630385.1 uncultured Eubacteriaceae bacterium | reverse complement strand
CGTCTACATCCGCGTACAGAAAGATCCGGTCTTTAGTCGCGAAGGAAAGAACATCTCCTATACGCTTCCGGTCAGTTTTGCCGACGCTGCCCTTGGCGCCAACGTCGAAGCCCCGACGCTCAAGGGTAAAGTCAAGATCAAGATCCCGGCGGGAACGCAAAACGGGAAAGTCTTTAAGCTCAAAGGCAAGGGTATTTCCACGCCGAAGAGTAAAGCCAAGGGCGATCTCCTCGTGACCATCCAGGTCGAAGTCCCGACGGATCTGAGCAACAAAGCCAAGAAGTACGTAGAAAAACTCAACAAAGAAACGAGTCAGGAAAATTATTCCGAACAAAAAGCGTTCTGGGATAAAGTAGAAAGTTCCAGAAGTTAATTAAGATTCTAAGACGGGGCGACCCGTCTTTTTTTATCAAAATGTCTAAAAAATACTCAAAAGAAGAATTGAAAGAAAAGCTTTCCCCCTTAAGCTATCACGTTACACAGGAAAACGGTACCGAATACGCCGGTACCGGAAAATATGATAAATATTTTGAACCCGGGATCTACGTCGATATCGTCTCGGGTGAACCGCTATTTACCTCTAAAGACAAGTTCCAAAGCAACTGCGGCTGGCCGGCTTTTTCCAAACCGATCAACGAAGACGTCGTCGTCGAAAAGACGGACCTTTCCCACGGAATGATCCGCACGGAAGTCCGTTCCGAAGAAGCCGATTCCCACCTGGGCCACGTCTTTAACGACGGCCCACAGGAACTGGGTGGGCTGCGGTACTGCATCAACAGCGCGGCTCTGGATTTTATTCCAAAGAGCGAAATGGTCGAAAAAGGGTACGGCGAGTACCTGGATATGGTCGATTAAAATAACTAAACCTACGGTCGAAAGCATAGCCTTTCGGCCGTTTTTTTTCGCTAAAAAATAACATAAGTAGCCACATATAACCACTTATATCTATAGGGTTAAGCGTTATCATTACTATAACTATCATTAAAGCGTTTAATGAGAGTCACTCAAGTTTTCAAATCGGCGGAGAACGCTTTGGATGTAAACGTTTGAATCTAATAGAAAGAGGTTAGCTATGGCTAAATATGTAATTGGGATCGACTTTGGTTCGCTCTCCGGGCGCGCGGTACTGCTCGACGTGGCGACAGGGGAAGAACTCGGCTCGAGCGTGATGGAATACCCGCACGCGGTCATGGAAACGGAAATACCTACGGGAAAGAAGCTACCGCACGATTATTCGCTGCAACACCCACAGGACTATCTAGACGTCTTGCAGACGGTCGTTCCGGGCGTATTAGAAGAAACCGGCGTAAGCCCTGACGACGTCGTCGGTCTGGGCCTTGATTTTACGGCCTGTACCGTCCTTCCGACGGATAACGCTGGAAACCCACTCGTCTTTAGCGAAGAGTGGCAGGACGAACCGATGGCGTACGTCATGATGTGGAAACACCATGGGGCACAAAAGTACGCGGAAAAACTGACGGAAATCGCCAAAGAACAGGGCGAGGGCTTCTTGGACCGCAGCGGTGGTAGGATCTCGAGTGAATCCTTAATACCTAGGCTCTGGCAGATCGCGGTTGAAAATCCTAAGCTTTACGACGCGATGGACAATTACATCGAAGCCGGAGACTGGATCGTCTGGCAACTCACCGGAGAAAAAACGCGCAATTCCTGCGCCGCCGGTTACAAAGCCCTGTACGATGTAAAAGAAGGGAAGTACCCGGATAAGGAATTTTATAAACTGCTCGACGATAAACTTGAAAACGTCGTAGAAGAAAAACTTGACGGACCGGTCGTTCCGATCGGAAGCAAAGCGGGCGAAATCAACATCCGTGGGGCAGAACTCACGGGGCTCAACCCAGGAACTGCCGTCGCGGTCGCACACGTCGACGCGCATGCCGGCGTTCCGGGCGCGATGAAGTCGATCGAACCGGATCAGATGCTCATGATCATGGGGACCTCGAACTGCCACATGGTCATTTCCGAAGAAGACCGTATCATTCCGGGACTGTTCGGGATCTCAAAAGACGGGATCATTCCGGGCTATATCGGCTACGAAGCCGGACAGAGCTGCGTCGGTGACCAGTTTGCCTGGTTCGTCAATAACCTCGTATCCGAAGAGTTAAAGCAGGAAGCTAAAGAAAAAGGCATCGGCGTACACGAGCTGTTGACGGAAAAGGCCGAAAAGCAAAAACCCGGCGAACACGGGCTCATCGCGCTCGACTGGTGGAACGGGAACCGTTCGATTCTAATCGACAACGATCTGACCGGTATGCTTTTGGGGATGAACCTTACGACCAAACCCGAAGACATCTACCGCGCGCTCATCGAGTCCACGGCTTACGGGACCAGAGAGATCATCGATAACTTCGAAGAAAACGGCGTTCCCATAAACAAAGTTTACGCCACCGGTGGGATCCCGATGAAAAACGCGATGCTCATGCAGATCTTCGCGGACGTCTGCAACAAGCCAATGAAACTGGCGGGCTCCGAATACGGTCCGGCCATCGGTTCGGCCGTAATGGCAGCCGTCGCGGCGGGAAGCGAAAACGGCGGGTACGACAGCGTGGACGAAGCCGCTAAGGTCCTTGCCAAAGAAAAGGAAACGCTTTATGTCCCGAATCCAGAAAACGTCGAAATCTACGACAAACTTTATAAAGAATACAACACGCTCCACGATTACTTCGGCCGCGGCCAAAACGACGTCATGAAACGCCTTAAGACCATCAAAGCCGACGTCGCAAATAAAGAATAATAATGGATCTAAGTCAGTTAAAAAAGCAGGTCTACGACGCCAACGTCCGTCTTCCTAAGGAAGATCTGGTGATTTTGACTTGGGGAAACGTTTCGGCCGTCGACCGTGAAAACGGGCGGGTCGCCATCAAACCTTCCGGCGTTAATTACGAAGAACTCGCTCCGGAGGATATGGTGATCGTCGATCTTAAAACCGGTAAGGTTTTAGAAGGGTCTTTAAAACCGTCTTCGGATACGCCGACCCACCTGGAGCTGTACCGGCAGTTTAAAGATATTGGAAGCATCGTCCACACCCACTCTCCGAACGCGACGATCTGGGCACAGTCCGGAAGAGGCATCCCAGCTTACGGAACAACGCACGCCGATTATTTTTACGGCGAAGTACCCTGTACCCGCGCGATGACGAGCGAAGAGATAAAAGGGGACTACGAACTTAACACCGGAAAGGTCATCGTCGAAACGTTTAAAGACCTCGATCCCTGCCAGATGAAAGCCGTGCTCGTACACGGTCACGGTCCCTTTGTTTGGGGAAATACTCCGGATAAGGCCGTCGAAAACGCGGTCGTCTTGGAGCAACTGGCTAAGATGGCACTGGATACCGAAAAGCTAGGCCAGACCAAACCGATGCAGCCGGAACTACTCGATAAACATTTTTTAAGAAAACACGGAGCGGACTCGTATTATGGCCAGTAAAAAATTTAAGGATCTAGGGATCGAAGAACTCATCAACGAAAATTTCGCCTGTGAGTGCGGTAAGAACCATTTGGCCGAAATCGACCATATCGCTATCGGTGAAGGAGCTGTAGAGCGCCTTCCCGAATTTTTAGCCGACCAAAAACTTCACGACGGGACGCGCCTTAAAAAAGGGGATAAGATCTACCTCGTAGCGGACCAAAATACCTGGGACGTGGCGGGAGAGCGCGTGAAAGAACTCGTTAAGGAAGCGGGCTACCCACTCGAAACTTACATTTTTCCGCACGAGCACATGCATGCGGAGCAAAAATACGCCGACGAGATCGAAGAACACCTACCAGAAGACGCGAAACTCGCGATCGCCATCGGCTCCGGCACGATCAACGATTTGACCCGTTTTGTCGCTTTTAATCACGACCTACCGTACTACATCGTCGCCACAGCGCCATCAATGGACGGATACGCCTCAAACGTAAGCCCCCTCGTCCAAAACAACTTAAAGATCACCCACCCCGCAGAGTGTGCCAGCGCGATCATCGGAGATACGGATTTTCTGGCCACGGCTCCGGACGTCATGGTAGCCGCTGGTCTTGGCGACGTCCTAGGGAAAGTTTTAGCCATCGGCGACTGGCGGATCTCCCAACTCGTCAACGATGAATATTACTGCGACAACGTCGGAGAGCTCGTTTTGGAATCGGTTCGTAAGTGCGTGGAAAGCGTACCGGGTCTTGTTGAGCGCGACCCTCAGGCGCTGACTTACCTTATGGAATCGCTCG
>CANRHG010000160.1 GCA_947630385.1 uncultured Eubacteriaceae bacterium | reverse complement strand
TACGTTCAGGATTATGGTTGGTTGAACTGGGTCTCGGGCGGCCAGGATGCTGGTACGACCGGCGAGAACAAACAAATCGAGTCCGTCGATATCCGTATCGTCCCGGCTTGATTTAGTATAGTTTGTTTTTCGATTAATTTAATAAAGACGTTTTAGTTTAATTTATATACTTTTATAATCCGAGGTCCGGAACAGGTAAATTTAACAGTTTCGGACCTTCGGATTACTTTAAATTCTAAAGTTGTCCTTTCTATGATGTAGAAAATAATTTGAAAAAATTAATTTTAACCTTTTGTCAGTTAGATCATAAGAAAATTTCAAGACTAACAGCATTCGGAATGACGGGAAATTTCTTAGGAGAGGATTTACTTGGAATTTATGAATTTACAATGAAAGGAAGAACGTGAGAAAACGTTTTAAGAACATATCGTTATCGTTTTTAGCCGTACTGTTTCTGATGGTTATCTTTGGTACAAATGTTTTAGCGACCGATGGCTGGGAACAAACAGATTTAAA
Source organism: uncultured Eubacteriaceae bacterium (assembly GCA_947630385.1). Taxonomy (GTDB): domain Bacteria; phylum Bacillota; class Clostridia; order Eubacteriales; family Eubacteriaceae; genus CANRHG01. The sequence goes on along the minus strand of CANRHG010000160.1, from coordinate 3,725 downwards.
TGAAGATAAATATTATTTTACCGAAACGGGGCAGAAGCTTACACTAGCGCAAGGAACTAAGGTTTATGAGCCAGGTACTAGTGACAGTTCAACGACTATAACTGGTGGTAATTCTAGTTCTAATCCGACTTGGGCAGTTATAAACGATACGAACGATCAAGACGCGGGGGATAATTGGACAACTACCGGGTATGTTAATTTACTGATTACAGAGAACTGTACTGGTGGTGATACTAATTTAAATATTACGATTGAAAATGGAACATTAGCGATTTACGGTAGTAGTAGCAATCCGAATGAGGCTTGCTTGACTTTTGCTGGGAACGGGGCAATTGGCGGCGATGGAAATCTCGTAATTAATTCAGGCAAGATTGCGATTTCGAATAAGGGTAATAAGCCATTTATCACTTGTGGCTCCGTCACGATGAATAACGGTCAATGGACTATGTATAATAATATGACTAGTGCAAGTGCCGTGGGTGATAGCACTACCGTTTCAATTTACGGTGGTGTGACCCATTGTCGGTGTAATACAGCGGGAAGCAATAATGGGGCAGCAAGGCCTTTAGGAGGAAAGTCTCGTGTAACGGTCGATGGAGACGCGCTGGTTTTCTCATCGGATGCGGATGGTTTTAACACAACTAACGGCTTAATTATTACCGGAGGAACCTATAGCGGTAACGCTACAAATGGGGGGCCGGCCGGTGGCAGCGGAGGCAAATTTACCGGTTCTTCAGCCGTTGTTCGTGGAACGGTTAACGCCAATTGGCCGAGTACGAGCGCTAATTTTTCGGTTGAAAATCTAACTGTTCCGGCTGGGAGTTCTTTGACTCTTTCAAATGGTCAGGACATGACCTTTACTGGCTCAGCAACGGTTAGAGGAGATATAAACGTTACCGGGAGCAGCAACCTTTACGCAGGTGTAAGCGGAGCTGGGGCCTCAGTAAATGTTACAGGGAGTATTACAACTTCAAGTGGAGGCGCCTTCAATTATAAGCCTGGGAATATCAGTGGGAATGGTTCAGTTACCCCATCAGGTGAACCTATTGAAACGTATAACGAAGTTTTAGGCGGCTCTGCTTATGCGACGGCCACGAACTTAGTTAGTGAGAATTCGGATGTGCAGCAGACTTTAGGAACGATCGCGAGTACTGTAAATAGCTTACTTGATCAAAATGATCAGGAAGCTCAGTTTTTACTGAATAATGGAACTTACGTTCTGGCTGTATCTGAGAATAGACCTACTACCATTATCCTGCCTGATCTTTCTTCGAATTATCCTAATTTTATAGGTTGGTTTATAGAACCGGGAGGAGCTTCGGCTCAGGAAGTCGCTTCAATAAAGGCCGTAAATAATTATTCGAAGGCTTATCCAATAAGTACAAGGACAAGTAAGGCCGTAGTGGCAGTTTTTGCCGGAGGGACACCGCTTTCTTCATCGGGAGTGAATGATGAGTTTGAGAATGTTACATCCGTAAGCCTCACTCAGGATCCGCTCTACTACTATAATAACTCAACTGGTGAGCAGGGTTACGATATCGGATTTTATACGGTTCCGAATGGAGTGAGTGCCAACAACTTCGAATGGACTCTCGTTCCGACGAGAGGAGGAAGACCGCAAGGTTTCCAACCAATGAGTCAGCCTGAGGGTAGCAATGTCCAAAGCTTTGTTATTTATGAAGGTGCATTGGGCTCCGGGGATCCTCTTTGGATTTTAACTTTCAAAAACAATGGGAAAGGTCCAGGAACTCTCACTTACTACGGGGAAGGCGAGGCTGGTACCGCTGAGATTGGCACATATAATTTAGTAGCTACAGAATGGTATGATGAAGCTTATAAAGCGACAGCCACCTCAGGGACTATCACAGTTGCTAACAATTCATACGTTCAGAGCGTCTACTTAACGAAGGACGGAACCCGTCCATCCGGAGATATTGAAGTCAACCTTGACGATCCTGCGAACAGAACCATGCAGTTTGGCTTTGAAGCTTTCACTGGCCCGAACGGTACGGGTAGGCCGGTTTCAGATCTACCACCGGTTTACGACCTAACCTTACAGAGCACAGTTCCAGGATATACGCCTACGGTCAATGTTACGACAATCGCTTATATCAACGACGAAGGTCTAATTACCTTCCTTAAACCCACACCGGAACAGACTTATCTGGTTCTTTCAGTTTCTGTCGGCGGGGTTAAATCGTCCAATACGGTTGAACTAAGTGTAGAGTCAGAACTTATCAGTAACAACCTTACCGGAATTGCGCCGAGAAGCGACGTTGTAGATATTTCAGCCAACACGTTTGATCCGCTGATCAATAACGCCGAAAATTTAACAGGCAATTTGATCGGTGCTTACGTTTTGACGCGCAATATCGTGCCCGAACCAATGACGGCTGTGTTTGACTGGACAAAACTTACTTTCACCTCGAATAAGAAGGCTCTACCAGTTAATTCGGTGCAAGTAGATGGAATTACCTACTACTACGTTCAGGTTCCTAGCGACAGATATACCGGCTCTACTGAAATTACGGCGAGTTATCCGAACGAGGACGGAAATCCTTATACGGCTACCTTTACCTTAAACGTTGTAGGAACAACCCAAAACGCTACAGGACTCGCAGTTGAACCAACGCTTTCCTTCGTTCTTGGAGAAACTCAGGCTCAAAATGTAAACGCTCATCTTACTCCGGAAGGCGTTACACAGGTAGGGCCGATCACTTATTCCACTTCCGATCCAAGAGTTGCGGTCGTGGACGGATACGGAAACGTTGAGGCCATAGGACCAGGTACAGCTGAAATAGAAACAACGGCTGTTACCTATAATTATGTAGACGGTCAGTACGAAGCGAATACAGATATTTCTGGGACTACGGTCACCGTTACAAATCCGCAAACCCTTACGATTGCTCCAACATCCCTTGAGTTAACAGTAGGAGAGACGGGTGAGCTTAGTTTAAGTCTCGGAACGCAGGCTCTGCCTGAAGGCGCTTTAGTTACCTGGTCTTCGGATGATGATGAGATAGCTACAGTAGAAGGAGACGGAGCGACCGCTACCGTTACAGCTCTTTCGGCTGGAACTACATCGATCATCGCTTCTTATAACGGCCAAACGGTACAGGCCACGGTGACGGTCACGGAAGAACCGACGCCGAGCGACGAACTCGTTGTAGCACCTCTAACGGTTCAGGTCGGACAAAGCGCGCCTCTTAGTGTGACTTTCGGCGGAACAACCGTTACGGAAGGCCTGACTTATACGGTCGAAGACGAAGCCATCGCTTCGGTGAGTGAGGCCGGAATGGTCACAGGTGTAGCTGCCGGTACAACAAGCGTTTCGGTCGTCTACACCGACGAAGACGGGATGGAATACACCGCAGAAGGTACGATCACGGTCACGGCCCAGCCTTCGGCTCCGACCCAGATCAACGTAACGCCCGCAACCTCAACGATCACAACTTTAACGGGTGGAACAAACAGTACGACCTTGACGGCTAGCTTCGTTCCAGCCACTTACACCGGAACGGTCACCTGGGGCATCGAACAAGGACAGGATTCGGTCGTATCGCTCACATACAGCGGAAACACCGCTACGGTTACGGCTCTCTCTGAGGGGGTAGCTACCATTACGGCTACCATCGGTAACGTTGTAGGTAGAGCGACCGTTACGGTCAGCGACCAGCCTTATACGGCGGACATAGCCATTAAGGCCACCACGCCGGACTTCTACA
>CANRHG010000159.1 GCA_947630385.1 uncultured Eubacteriaceae bacterium | reverse complement strand
AGCATCTTAAAGGAGCTGCCATATACGGCCGTTTTTGTGGAGATCGAACTTAAAGAAGGAAAGAAAGAAGACATAAGGGCCTATCAAAAAGAGCTGACCGAAGCGCGCATCAAAAAGCAGCCCCTGGATTACCCTTCGGCCGGAAGTACCTTTAAGCGGCCCAAAAAAGGCTACGCCTCAAAACTAATCGATACCAGTGGCCTAAAGGGGACCCGGGTCGGAGGGGCCGAGGTCAGTGAAAAACACGCGGGCTTTGTGATCAACAAAGACGGGGCCACGGCACAGGACGTACTGGAACTAATTGAGAAAATACAAAAAACCGTTTTGGATGATACCGGGATCCACCTGGAGCCGGAAGTGATCGTCCTTGGAGAATGATATGCGCTTGACCCACGACCTACACACGCACACGACCTTTTCGCACGGCAAGCATTCGATCCGTGAAATGATCGACGCGGCCAGAAAAAAAGGGATCCCGGAACTCACGATCAGCGACCACGGACGGGGCCACCCGTTTTACGGGGTCGATCCCAAAAATTTCAAGGTCATGCGAGAGGAGATCGATTTTTATAACAGTATTTACGACGACATTCACGTCAACTTAGGCGTAGAAGCCAACATCATCGGCTCGGACGGGACGATCGACGTTTACGACGAAGAGCTCGAAAACTGCGACGTGATCTACGCGGGTTACCACTACGGCTTTTTACCCGATACGTTTAAGAACTTCTACTCCTTTTTCATCCCGAGCGTGGCCGGACAGATCGTGACCCCCATCAAAGACCTCATGATCGGACGTAACACCGAGACCTACCTTAAGATGATGGAAAAATACCCCTATCTTAAGATGATCACCCACCCCAGCGATAAGATCCCAATCGACATCGCGCCCGTGGCCAAGATGGCGGCCGAAAAGGACGTCTTACTTGAGATCAACCAACACCACGAGAAGCTCGACGCCAAAGACCTGCGAATCGCCGCGCAGTACCCGGTAAATTTCGTCGTCGGGAGCGACGCCCACCACGTAAAGGACGTCGGAAACGTCGGGCGGACCGAACAGATTATAAAAGCGGCGGGCGTGGACCCGTCGCGGATTTTAAACGTAACATTTTGATGAAAACCATTATAGTTTCCGGAGTCTCCGGCGCCGGTAAGACCCAGGCCATCGACTATCTGGAAGATTTCGGTTATTTTTGTATCGATAACATCCCGGTTAGGCTCCTCCCGCAGTTTTTGGCCCTCTGCAGGGAAGCGGGCCAGGCCAAAGTCGCCGTCGTCATCGACATCAGAAGCCTGGGCTTTGATAAAAACGAAGGCGTGCCCGAAGACCTGACCAAGCTTGATAAAACCGAAGAAGCCGAGGTGATCTTTTTAGACGCGGACGACGATACCTTGATTAAGCGCTACCAACAGTCCAGGCGCCGCCATCCCTTGTCCTGGGCCGGAAGTCTTGAAAACGCGATCGTCGCGGAAAAAAAGCGCATGAAACCCATAAGGGAGCACGCCGACCACGTCATCGATACGTCGGATCTCCTGCCGGCACAGCTATATGAGATCCTAAGAGAGCTCTACGAGCCGACCGAAAGCCCCGACGAGATGCAGCTAAACATCCTGTCGTTCGGCTTTAAAAACGGGATCCCGAAATCGGCGGATTTTATCTTCGATACCCGCTTTCTTCCGAACCCGTATTACATCGAAGAACTAAAAAAGCTCTCGGGGGAAGATAAGCCGGTTCGCGACTCCGTCAAAGGCCTGCTCGAGACGGTCATCCCGTCGTACATCAAGATCGATAAAAACCACCTGACGGTCGCCTTTGGCTGTACGGGAGGGCATCACCGCTCCGTGACGATGGCCTATCTTTTGGCGGAGATCTTTAGGGACGCGGGGTACGCGGTCAGTCTCGAACACCGGGACCTAAAAAAATGAGTTATACCCAACAGTTAAAAAACCAACTCACCGATACCATCGAAGACGACCGGGAGAGAAACCGGGCCGAACTCGCAGAGATCCTTTTTTCAAACGGGCGGGTCGATCTTGAGATCACGACCGAAAACCCGAAATTTGCGCGCTACATCTTTAACCTGTTTTTAAAGCTCTTCGGTAAAAAGGGCAAGCTTACGACAAAACCCTCCAAGCGCTTTAAAAAGCACAACTTCTACCTCTTGCAGTACGAAGACGTCTGGGACGAACTAAAGGAACTCAAGTGCATCAAAAAAGGGACCCACGGGTACTACTCGCCGGTTTTAGCCGAGATCCCCGACGCGAAAAAGGCGCTCAAACGTAGCTTTTTAAAGGGGATCTTTCTTAGCAGCGGCTCGCTTTCGGACCCGCACAAAAACTACCACCTCGAGATCGACAGCCAAAACGACGCGATCCTCGAGACCGGAAAAGAGCTCCTCGAGGGTTTCGGGATCCACCCGGGAATCTCCGAGCGTAAGTACAACAAGGTACTCTTTTTAAAAGACTCCGAGGACATCTCGGACGTACTGGGACTCATCGGCGCCAACAAAGCCCTGCTCGAGATCGAAGACATCAAGATCCAAAAACAGATCCGAAGCGACATCAACCGCCAGGTCAACTGCGACACGGCCAACATCCACCGGTCGTGGCAGGCCAGTGAAAAACAGATCGGGGCGATCAATGCGCTGATCAACTCCGACAAGTTCAAGGGACTCGAGCCCAAGTTAAAGGAAGCGGCCAAACTGCGTCTGGAACACCCGGACATGAGCATCAAGGAACTGGCCCAGACGGCCACGCCGCCGATGAGCCGCTCAACGCTTTATAGAAGGCTAAAGGAAATTGTGGAATTAACCGAAAATGGATAAACTACGAAAACAAGTCATCGACGAACTTATAGATATCAACGCGGGCGATCCTAAACGGATCGGCCACTTCTTAAAGGTAAACGCCTACGCGGACCTTATCGCCCAGGACGAGGGTCTAAGCGATTTTGACCGCCAGGTCCTAGATACCGCGAGCCTCTTACACGACGTGGCGGTAAAAGAGCTTTCCGACACCTACGGCTACGCCGACGGAAAACAACAGGAAGTACTGGGCGCGGTCAAAGCGGGCGAGATCCTAGACGAGCTCGGGGCCGGGGAAGAACTCATTGACCGCGTCTGCTTTTTGATCAGTAAGCACCACACTTATGAGGATATCGAAGACCCGCTGCTACAGATCCTCATCGAAGCGGACTTTTTGGTCAACGCTTATGAGGACGGCTTAGAACCCGGGCCGATAAAAGCCTTCATGAATAAGGTCTTTAAGACGGAGTCCGGAAAAAAACTGTTAAAAAAGACCTACGCGATCGCGTAGGTCAGAATTTAACTTCTTCGTTATTGTGGGTAAATCTTCCGACGGCGGTCTTCGTGGGAGCGAGTATTTTTACCAGTTCCTCTATGACCCCGTACTTTCCCCAAAAATGCATCGGAACGAGTTTTTCGGGCGCAAGTTCTTCTACCAGGTATTTGGCCGCAAAATACGTCCCGCCCGGAAGATCGAGCCTCGGATCGACCGGGATAAAAGCCAGATCTAGGGGCTTTCCGGCCAGTTCCGCCTTTAGTTTTGTAATCTCGTTTTTGTAGTCGCGCTCTTCTACGGCCGGATCGATGTGTGGGCGCGTCTTCGGGTCCCAGGCCCACCAGTTGAGGTCTCCGGCAAAGAAGATGGTCTTTCCGCCCACGTAAAGTAAAAAACTTACCCCCTGGTCGGTCGATCCAAAGGTCTTAAGGCTCACGCCTTCTACTGTTATGCTATCGTACGGGGCGACGTAGACGCGGTTTTTTAAATCCCCCGGTGAGGGCACGTCGTCCGATAGGATATAGTAGACGTTCTCGCCCGCGTGGCGGTAAATCGCGCGTTTAAAGTGATCCCCGTGGCTGTGGGAGACGAAAAAGAAGACCTTCTTTCCCGTTACGAACTCTCCCGGGATCTCGCTGATTGCGTCAAAAATAAAGCTGTAGTCGCCGATATTTACGACAAAGCCACTGTGTTCTAAATAGTAAACTCTCATACTTCCACCAGTTCGTAATCCCTCGAGCCGATCCCGATTGCTTCGGCGGCTTCTAAGATGTGTGAGCCGTGACGGCTCTCGATGCGCTCGATCAGGTGTTCTTTTCCCGGATCGTCGCTGTTATAGATCAAATCCAGAGTATCTTGTAGTCAATCAATTTTGTAATAAAATATAATAAAAGAGAAGATTACAAGTTTTTTAACGTGGATACTCCGCCACATTCGTACAGGCTGTACAACTATCTC
>CANRHG010000158.1 GCA_947630385.1 uncultured Eubacteriaceae bacterium | reverse complement strand
CCTTGTCCCCTGTAATCACACCATAATCAGAATTCTTACAGAAGTTAATTATTAAAATTAACCCTTCCCGGGAAGGACTTAGTTTATAATAAACAAAAGGTTATTTAACAATTATATCTTTTAAGTTGAAAGAAGTTAAATAAAATCAGTTACATATTACGTTAAATTTAATTATCGAGAGCCTATTTATAAGGAAGAGAATTAAGCCCGTCGAACCGGTTTTCGGCCGTTGAAAAAATTTGGATTTTCGTAGACCTGCAACTTTCTAACTACGCCAGAGGAGTGATCAACCAAAAAATCCCCCACATGATCAGTTAAAAATTCCCCCACCGTAAAATTCATATCGTTGAAGAAATTTTGATTCGGGCAAAAAGTAAGTTTACTCTATATAAACGAAGAGTAACGCTTACGGTTGTAAAGTATTGTTTTGAAAGATCACTAAAAGAGAGGATCAACCGGTTAAGAAAAGGGTAAAACAACAGAGGAGGTTAAGATCAAACCAAATAGGCTTGATAAAACACTTTAAAAATGAACAAAAAATTAATGCTACAACCAAACGAAGACAGCTTAGAAAAGCTCGAAAAAACTATCCTTGAGCTTTTACGGTTCGTGATGGAAGATCCGAAACTTGAAACCGAAAAAAATAAACTCGTCGTTTCGGCAAATGAAGAAGGATCCCTTAAAGAAATACAGATTCAGACCTACGATAATGATCGGGATTATATCATTTGTATCTTTCTTCTTCCCAAAAACTGCAAAGACGTAATAGCGACGGCTAAAAAAGGCTTTTACGATGTCATCAAAGAGTTTGAAGGCTATGACAAACCGATTCAGTTTATCGTTTTTTATTTTTTCGACACGGATCCTTTTGAAGAAGATTGTCCAATGTATGTGGAGCGTCAATATTTTCGTGGTGGAACACCCGCCCAATTAAAAGATAAAAACTTTTTAAACGATCCTACAAATGAATATCCGGTTCCAGACGGACCCATTCAGATCTATATGAACGGTAAAAAAGGTTGGAAAACCGATCTGGGAAAACTATGTCGGAAGCTTCTTGATGAAACCAAAGATCTCGTCAATTTTTAATAGGGTTTTCGCAGTTAAGAACTTTTGGGATGAGGTTTAAACTTAAAAAGACCGAAAACCCAAACGAGAGAATCTGACAGCTTCCAACTTTCATCGTATGTTAGTTATAAAACAGAGTAGACGGAACTTAGTTTTGTTTAAAGTCAGCGGTTTCTAGTAGCTCTAGATTCTTACAGAATTTCAAATTACCCAAATCTGATTAAGCTACTTCAGAAAACGGAAAGCTTAGATTTCTGAGTTTTACTTCTAATTAGAGATTTTCTTCTTATTGAAAAAAAGGCGAATGAGACCGTAACGTACTCTTACGACTCATTCGCCATTTTGCTATGTAATAAAAAAAGTCCCACTTCCTCAAATCGAGAAAGCGGGACCAAATCAGAGTGAATGGAAACTCAGACTAATGGGTCTTTGTCTTTTTAGTCTTTCTAGCTCCTATACATTGACTGATTAAAATGAATATTGCAGCTATAAGCACAATACCAAGTACATAAACAGATGGATTATCTACGCCCGTCTTCGGTGAGGTCGACTTCGTTGTTGTAGAAGTCGTCGTTGTCGGAGAGCTGCTTTGAACAGTTTTACTAGTTGTAGTTGTCGTTGACGTCTTATTTGCATTATTGTCTGTATCAGGATTTGCAGTATTGTCTGGATTATTATTTGCTGACGCTTCGTCCTCTGGTGGTGGGTCTCTTAATATAACCGTATTCGAAGACGTCGTTTCCGGAGTTTCGTCTGACGTGGCGTAAGCCGTGTTTTCATAATCTACTTCTTGCTCTACTTCCGGAAGTTCACATTCAAACTTGACCGTAAGTGGAATTTCTGCACCTGCTTCCAATACATCAAATTTCCATTCAATGACCGATATACCATCCTCAACCGTTACTAGTCCGCCTTTCGTAATTGAACCTGGAATAAGTTCCAAACCTGCCGGTATTGGGTCGGTAATCACGACATTATGTAGATCAACATTTGAAGGATTGCTAGCAACGATAGTATACACAACAGTATTTCCTTCAACATAGTCGAGTTTTATTTGATCCTTTGTCGGAGCGTCCTGATATGGTGTTCCATCTGGACCAAAAGCTTGCTGATACTTTTCAAGTACAATCTGCGGAAGCGGATTTTCAGGTTCTTGCGTCGGCTGCCATGGACCTCCACCGATTTGAACCATAGCTTGGTTCTTGACTATTCCGGCTTCGAGTGCGTTTTCATTGACCGTAGCGTTAAAAGTAATAATACCGCTCTGTCCGGCCGGAACGTTTGTAATCGTCCAGGTCACATAACTATTGAAAGCGTAATCAGGTGTCGGAACTCCTTCCGGTAGGGTTGATCCATCAGTCACAGTCATCGTGTAATTAGATGGATCTATCGGGGAACCATTTAAGGTCATTTCAACCGAAGACTGATCAAAAGTAAGACCAACATCGATCGGTTCTATGACCGTAACACTCGAATTGGCTTCCGTGTCATTAACGTAAGTGATTTCATACGTTATTTGATCTCCGCTTTGTACCGCTTCACCATTACCCGGAGTTTTTTCTGTTTTTTCCTGTTTGGATAACGGGTTTTCCGGTTCTTCAGTAGGTACAAACGGACCGTTTCCAACTTGAACGTAGGCCTGATCGTCGATTAGATTTCGAGCAGCCGCTTCGTTATTGACTTTAACTGTCAGCGTAACAAATCCAACTTCGCCAGGTTGTACACCTTTAATTGTCCACTCAACGTAGCCATTGTAAGCATAATTCGGAGTTTGTCCAATTGTATCAGGGAGTAATCCATTACTATATACTCCACCGTCACTTGCGTTGATTAAAGTCACACCTACATCAAGTGGATCGACAATCGTTATATCCTGTGCAGTATTACCTGTATTTTCATACGTAATCGCGTAAGTGACCGTATCGCCAACATAAACCGTTTGTCCATCACCAGGATCGGTTTCGAACTTATGCTGTCCACCGAGCGGGTTTTCAACTTCGTTCGTTTCCTGCCAACTGTCGTTACCAGGTTCTTTTAGCCAAGCCTGATTCAGAACTTCGTTTGCGTCTAAGCTGTTTTCGTTGACGCGGACTTGTAGAGTAACATTTCCTGTCGCTCCTGCTGGAACATTTGGAATACTCCAGGAAACATAGCCATTATAGTCGTAACTAGGAATTCCAATACCGTCCGGAAGATTTCCACTGTTGTAAATCCCGTCGTCCGACGCGCTTACAAAATCTACGCCAATATCTAACGGGTCTATGATTTCAACGGTTCCCGGCTGGTCCGTCTGATTCTGATAAGCGATCTGATAAGTAATAACTTGACCGACACCAACTTCTTGACCGGAACCAGGATCGGTTTCAGTTTTTTGCGGACCTTCATTTACGATCGTATCACGAACATCAGCGGAATACTTGTACAACGACGGAACCGGATTTTCGACCTGTTCGATTTCTAAGCTGTGATACTTCTTATTATTTTCAATACTTGAAGCCCAGTTCGAATCGTGATCGAGTCGGCTTTGTTGCGCACTCTTAGTTCCAGCTGTTACCGCTTGAATCGTTGCTATATTATCCTCTGTTCCATCGCTCGACGGTTGTACTTCGAGAGCCTGGACTGATTCGTCCGGTACAACTTCTTCGACTGTTTGTTCTGTCGGTTCTTCAACGGTTTCGACAATCTGAACGTCCCGGGTAATTGTTTGATTTCCATACTCATCCGTTTCAACCGTCTCAGTTACAATTTCTTCTCTACTTACAACATTCTGTGCTTGCGTTTCAGGTTCCGTAGCCGCTTCCGAAACTATTTCTGTCTGATTATTTTCAGCCGGTATTTCTACGCTTTGATTTTCACTTTGAGTTCCGGATTTAACGATATCTTGGTCGTCTGCGATATTATCGTAAGTCATATAGGCGTGATTGACCCACCAGGTATTAGCTTCATCGTTCGGCATCTTGAAGTCCATCGTAAGTTTGACGTAATCGCCCTTACTCATATTTCCAATGTCAACTTTGAGCTTATCAGGATCGCCACCGCTTTGTTCAACTTTAAGAGTTTTACCTGGTTGATTGTCTCCACTCTTACATAATATGGCTTTAACATTTTCAGGAACGATCTTTTCCGGTAACGGATCGGTAAGAACGACGTTTTCTGCTGTTATTTCACCGCGTTCACGAACATAGACCGTATAGGT
>CANRHG010000157.1 GCA_947630385.1 uncultured Eubacteriaceae bacterium | reverse complement strand
GCCATCAACGAAGACGAAGGCTACAGCACGATCGATACCAAGTCCGTCATCCTGACGATGGGCTGCCGTGAAAGAACGGCCGGCGCGATCGGTATCCCAGGATACCGTCCCTCGGGCGTCTTTACCGCGGGCTCGGCGCAACGATACATTAATATGGAAGGCTTCATGGCCGGCAAAAAGGTCGTCATCCTAGGTAGCGGGGACATCGGACTGATCATGGCCCGTAGAATGACCCTAGAAGGCGCCGAAGTCGAAGCGGTCTGCGAACTCATGCCGTACTCAAACGGCCTGACCCGTAACATCGTTCAGTGCTTAGACGATTACGACATTCCGCTAAAGCTCTCGCATACCATCACCTTTATCCACGGTAAAGACCGTGTGGAAGGCGTTACCGTTCAGGAAGTCGACGAAAACCTAAAGCCGATTCCCGGCACCGAAGAATACATCCCATGCGATACGCTCTTACTTTCGGTCGGGCTCATCCCCGAAAACGAAATTTCACGTAACGCCGGTGTTGAAATCGACCGCAGGACCAACGGACCGGTCGTAACCGAACTCAGAGAAACCAACATTCCGGGCGTCTTCGCCGCAGGAAACGTTGTACACGTCCACGACCTGGTCGACTTCGTCTCGGAAGAAGCCGCGCTGGCCGGAAAAGGCGCCGGTGAATACATCAAAGGCACCCTCTCCGATAAGATCGACTACAATACCGAAGCCGGAAACGGGATCAGCTACGTCGTCCCGCAACAGGTAAGCCTCGACAATATCGACGACGACCTGACCTTCTACATGAGGGTACGCGGCGTTGAAGAAGGAAAAGTCGTCAACGCTTACGTCGGCGACGAAAAGATCGCGACCAAACGCGCGAACAAGTTTGTTCCGGCGGAAATGGTCAATTTCAACATCAAGAAAAAAGCTTTAGAAGGAAAAGATGGCGATACGATCACGTTTGTCGTCGAAGACAAACCCGCGCCAAAAAAGGTGGCTAGATGAAAGATGTAAAAAATATTATTTGTATCTCTTGTCCTCTAGGCTGTCACTTAACGGTCACGGTCGATGGAGACGACGTTACCGTCGAAGGGAACACCTGTAAAAACGGAGAAAAATACGGGATCGAAGAAGTCACGAATCCGAAACGTGTCATTCCGAGTACCGTTTATATCAAAAACGGAAAACTACCCAGACTTCCGGTCAAGACGGCCGATGCCGTTCCGAAGGGAATGATCTTTGACATCATGGATGAAATCAACAAAGCCAAAGCCGTCGCTCCGGTCAAGATGGGGGACGTCATTATTGAAAACGTCTTAGGAACCGGCGTAGACGTCGTTGCCTCCCGTTCCATGGACGAAGCTTAAGAATATTCTAAGGGATACGCATTTCGCGTATCCTTTTTTTAACTGAAATGAAAAAAGGTGTAAAAATCGCCACGATCGGTGGCGGAAGCAGCTACACGCCGGAGCTTATCGAAGGTTTTATCAAACGCTACGACGAACTCCCGATAAGCGAAATGTGGCTCGTCGATATCGAAGAGGGAAAAGAAAAACTTGAGGTCATCGGGGATCTGGCTCAAAGGATGTGGGACGCCTCCCCTTACGACGTAAAAGTTCACACGACGCTCGACCGTAGGGAAGCACTAAAAGACGCGGATTTTGTCACGACCCAGTTTCGGGTAGGACAGCTCGAAGCCCGGATCAAAGACGAACGCATCCCGAACACCCATGGGATCCTCGGCCAGGAAACCAACGGTGCCGGCGGGATCTTAAAAGCTTTCCGCACGATCCCGGTCATCGGAGAGATCATCGAAGACATGCGCGAGCTCTGTCCCGACGCCTGGCTCATCAATTTCACCAACCCCAGCGGCATGGTCACCGAAGCGGCCATCAATAAATTTGGCTGGGATAAGACCCTCGGCCTTTGCAACGTTCCGACCATCGCCGAAATGAGCGAAGGCCCGAACATCGGTAAAAATCCCGAAGATTTAACTTATCATTTTGCCGGTCTAAACCATTTCCACTGGCATAAAGTATACGATGAGGATGGGAACGATATCACCGAAGAGATCTTAAAATACATCAACGAGAAAAACGGCGGAACGCCCGTGAACATTTATCACGAACCTTTCCCGATGGAATTGATCGACGGCAGTGGCCTGATCCCCTGTGGCTACCACCGGTACTACTTTTTGGAAGATGAAATGCTCGAGCACAACTTAGAGGACTTCAAAAAAGACGGTACCCGTGCCGAGCAAATGTATCAGGTCGAAAAGGAACTGTTTGATATTTACGCAAATCCCGATCTGACGGAAAAACCCGAACAATTAAACAAACGGGGCGGCGCTTACTACAGCGACGCGGCCTGCGAATGCATCAGCTCGATCTATAACAACAAGCACAAACGCATGACCGTAAGCACGAAAAACAAAGGCGGCATTTCCTGCTTAAACCCGGACTCCGTCGTCGAAGTCTCAAGCCTGATCTCCGCCAAAGGTGCCGAACCGGTAGCGTGGGGCGACTTCCCACCGGCCCAAAGAGGATGGCTGCAGCTCATGAAAGCCATGGAAGACAACGTCGTCGAAGCCGCCATTACTGGGGACTATCAAAAAGCTCTCGAAGCTTTTACGATGAATCCGCTTATCCCCAGCGGCAAAAAGGGCAAACAGGTTCTTGACGAACTACTCGTTGCGCACGAGCCGTATTTGCCGCAGTTTAAAGACACTATTGAAAAACTTAAGGAAAGTGGCGTGACTATTGACGATCCCGTCGTCAAAGAAATCATGGAAAAAGAAGCTCAAAGGTTTAGTCAAAAAGCTTAAAAAAGTCCGGTTTTATCGCGGGATTTCGATAAAACCGGACTTTTATTTTAATTTCAGAAGTAGCTATTTTAAGGTATAAATTCTTCCGGAAAGAGGCTACCCACTTTAGGCAGGTTTACTGTAAGCTTTGAATTCGTCGGCCACATGTTAGCATTTTTCTAAATAAAAACCGAACAATTTACGAACGCTTACGAATTCGAATTATTCTCCGTAGGCAAGCTCATAGGCTATTTTCTCGTCATAGCCCATTTTTAGCGCTCTCTCATAAACAGCCTTAGATTTTTGTTCTTCGCCTTCTTTTTTCTTCTTTTCTCCGTAAAGTACGAATACGCTCTTTACTTGGTTGTTTTCCTTTTCGTTTTCCATGAAGATCAAACCCGCTTTACTAACTCCAAAAGTTTTTTAGCGTGTTAAAAATTAAAACTGAAGTTGCTCAAATTTAAATTTAATCATCATAAACTAGGTCATGAGCCGTTTTCTCGTCAAAACCTTTTCTAATTAGCTTTTCATATACTTCTTCTTTACCTTCTTTTTTTTTCTTTTCTCCGTAAAGTTCGAATGCGCTCATCGCATCAATCGTTTTCTTTGTTAATTCATCACGCAAGTTAAACACCTCCCCTGCTAGTTTTAAGCGTTCCTTTGCTTTTGCGTCAAAGCTGAAATGTAGGTCCAGCAAAAGCAAAAGATATTTGATCTTATCCAACTTCCCCTGATTCTTCTCAAAGTCGATTTTAAGCGA
Source organism: uncultured Eubacteriaceae bacterium (assembly GCA_947630385.1). Lineage (GTDB taxonomy): Bacteria > Bacillota > Clostridia > Eubacteriales > Eubacteriaceae > CANRHG01. The sequence continues at coordinate 732 of CANRHG010000157.1, read as the reverse complement.
ATCCCCAAGGTAACAAAAATACATCTTACTTTTATAGTCAAAGTCCGACGCTTTGAGGCTTTCCTCAATCTCCCCACTTTGATCGATGCTGTACCTGATCCGGTCTTTGGGAAAAAAGATTTCAAATACGTCGACCGTGTTTTTGAGTTTGTCTGTGCTGTCCGGGATGATCCAAAGCGTCGTTGGAGCGATAATGCGTCTGTAATGCTTGTGGTCTACTTTAAGCTTCTCGCCTTCGGGCGTTATTTCAACGACCTGGCCTTTTTCCCAAAAAACGATCGAGCAAAGATAGAAAAAGCCTCTGGTCTGAAGCTCCGAATACGGGTACTGGTGAAGCTGGTTTTCAACATTTAAAAAACTCGTGACGACGCCATCTTCCATGAGTTCGAAATGCTTGTCTAAGATCACGCCGGCTTAGTCTTCGTCGTTGATCGTCACATCGACGACCCGGATATACTTTTCTAAGTCTTCGTTCGTCGCTTTGTCGATGAACTCGAGCATCTGCTCATAACTTTTGTTCTTAAACAAAAGATCAAGGCACCAGCCGATCCACGCGATCAAGCGCAAGTCGTCTTCAACCGCTTTCATTAACCAGTCCGCGCTTTCAAAAAGGCGGGTTTCATCTACATCCGTTATAAAGTTTTCTGAATTGTCTAAATTTTTCTTTGTCATAATAGTATCCTTAAGTCCATATGAATTAAACCTCTTGGATTTAAATTCCAAAAGAAAAAT
>CANRHG010000156.1 GCA_947630385.1 uncultured Eubacteriaceae bacterium | reverse complement strand
GGCGTAGAAGTCGAAACGGACGTTCACGTCACCGACATCGGTTGGATGAACAACATCGCCGACGGGACTTACGCCGGGACGATGGGAAGAAACCTTCAGGTCCAGGCCGTAAGGCTAAGACTGACCGGTCCAAACGCGCCGAACTACCGGATCGAATACAACGTCCACGGCCGCAACTACGGCTGGCAGGGGTGGACGTCCCAGGGACAGGAAGCCGGGACCACCGGTCAGAACCTCCCGCTTGAAGCCATCCAGATCCGTATCGTGCCGGCTTAAGAGATTTTAGTTAATAGGCTTAGTCTAAGTTTTGAATAAATTGTTTAGGTAGTTTTAACTATCTGATTCTATTGCTTATAAATAGGACCGAGCTCCATTTGTTCCACACTTTTACGGTCCTATTTATATAGAGAAGACGCGTAAGACCGTCCGTATAAATTACCTTTATCGGGAGACCTGAGCTTCTCTTATAGGTTTGGGTCTTCGGGTGTTGTTAGACTATAAAGACTTTCGTGGCTATTATCATCACATCCAAGGTAGGGAGTCTTGGTTAGTCAGGAGTCTTTGATTATTTAGTTTTAGGCGAGAGGTCTTAGCGGATTTAGAACTTAAAACCAGTTAGAAGTTTTGGAAACTGTAAAAAAATTTTAAATATGGTTTTTAACTTTTTCTAAGTTTCAGGTTTAGTTCTATTTAGAGGATCTCGAAAACGATTTGCTTTAAAAATTTTGTCTTTAGGAATTAAGCTTATCGTTTAAAGTTATAAGACCGACCGAATTTTGATCTGTGTCGGTCGAAGAAAAATTTATGGGATTATGCCGGCCGTTTTTAATTAAGCTATCTTGTTTAGACTTGGCCGGCTTTCTTTTGATAAAGGAGATTATGAAGAAATTCAAAAGCGGTTTTAGATTACTGTTTTTCTCACTTTTATTTTTACTTTTAGGCATAACCGGTGTTTTTGCCGCGCCTCCAACGACGTATGTTGATCAGAACGGAACTACACAGAACATCCCTTCCGGTCAGCCCGTTACACAGATTACAAGTGGCACGACTAACCTAACCAACGGTTGGTGGTATTTTAATGAAAAAGGATCTACCTCACCTGCTGGTGCGGTTACGGCTAGCTTAACCGCAACAGGAAACAACGTGAATCTCATTATCGGTCCAGGAGGGGCAGAGAAAGTTAATGCGGCTACGCTCACTGGGAGTATCACTGTTAATTCAGGAGCTGTTTTAAATGTTTATTCAGCTACAAGTGATCCAAAAGAGTGTTATTTAGGAATCACAAATAGCTCTGGGAATGGGATCACGGTTTCAGGCACGCTTAATAATTATTCTGGGAACATAACCAGTCAAACGGAAGGGACTAGCAATGCCGGAGTTCAGATTAACAGCGGCGCTATGGTCAATGTTGAAGGCGGAACTTTCGTTGGGACTAACCAAAAGACTCGTGCGACTGCAACTGATCTTGGAATAGCGGTGAACGGAACACTTTCTTGTCGCGGGGGCTATATTCGTTCCGGGTATGGGACATACGATCCACCGGCTTTAGCCAATATTTTTAATAGAAGTAACAGTGGGACCGTCAGTGTAAATGGAAATTGTTATTTTGGCTACGCTCCGGTCACGACGGGAGATACCAGTGGTCTTAATATCACAGAAGGCTTGGTTCAAATTCCAAATTCCTCGGGTGGGAGCACAATAACCGTTTACGGGCATCCTACCCTTGACTTGGGAGTTTGGGACACTACTTCGTACAGTAATCCTAATACGGTACTTGATATTCCAAAAGGCTCTTCTTTAACCATACCCGAAGACGGGGGCATCAGTTTAGATGGGGCTTCTGCTAATATCGACGGGGAACTAAACGTACAAGGGTCTTTCTCGGCAGAGGGAAACTCTAAAGTTACCGGAACGGGAACGATTTCTGCCGGAGACGACGCAAAGATAAATTTACCTCAAAGTGCAGTTTCAAACTTTGGCGGAAGACTTGACGTGCCGACGGGAGCGCCGGTAAGACTCTATACGAACGGTGGCTTGTGGCCGAATAATGCCGCCAGTATTTGGAGTGGTCCAAATACGTCTTCTTCGGGGGCGCAGTATTATACGAGCGGGAGTAGTGAAATTAAATTCCCACTAACGTTACCTGTTTTAACCAACCCGGATTTTGTTGGATGGTATCCGTACAACAGTAGCGATCCTGATAGTTCATTTGTTGGAGCTCCACTTACAAGCCTAAATAACGTTAATACTCTTATTGCTTTAAATACTAATGAAGGATCGGAATTTGAATTAGATGACTCAAATTATATAAGAAGTGCCTCTTTAGAACAGCAAAATTTAGCTTATTACAATGGGGCTTTGGAACAGACCTTTGACGTCGATTTCTCGACCGTTCCGGAAAATAATTCGGCTCAGTACTTTAAATGGAGCCTGACCGGACCGCAGACGTATTGGTTTAGTTACAATCCTACCCTTTCACAGATAATTCCGACAGGTGAAGAAAAAGCCCATATCGTTTACACGGCTATCGGGAGCTCAAATACGAATTCAAGCATTTATCCTTACATCTGGAGCCTTGACTTCGGAGTAGACGGGACCGGTCCGGTCAAGTTGACCTACTACGGCAACGGCGGAATTCCGGCAATTGGAACCTATAAGCTTACCGCAACGGCTCTGACGAACCCGAGCGCAAGCATTCATACACCGATATCAGCAACGTCCGGAAATATCACGGTTTCCAATTCTGGAATCGGTAGCGTCTATCTGACCCAAAACGGTTCCCGTCCGTATCACCTTGTTGAAGCCAATCTCGATAACACCCGTACGATGCAGTTTGGCTATCAAGCCTATTCAGGACCGAACGGGACCGGGACTCCGGTTACGGGAAATCCGGATTATACGATCAGTCTTTCCAGCACAACCGCCGGGGGACAGACGACGACAGGAGACGCGACGGGTTACGCCTACGTCGACGATAATGGACTTGTTACTTTCCTGCGTCCGACCAAAGACGGACAGTATCTGATCTTAGATGTTTCTGTCGGCGGAGTCCAAGCGGAAAATCCGGTCACGATCACGGTCGCTTCATCTAGTCTAGATACAAATCTTACAGGTCTTGATACGAGACTGGACTCGGTAAACATCGCTTATCAAACGTATGATCCTACGATAAACGAAAATTTGGGACTTACTAGCCGTCCGATTTACGGGATCTATGGTTTAGCAGAGAACATATTCCCAGTTCCCTACACAGCTGAATACGATACGGATAATTTAAGCTTTACGTCGTCTAACCCGAATATCAGGGTCCAGAGTTCAGCCGGAACTTCTTACGTTCAGGTCCCAAGCTCAAGTTTCACGGGAACGACTACGATAACCGCTTACTACGAGCTTGAAGACAAGAGCACGATCCAGACGAGTTATGAGCTTAACATCGTTCGTCCGAACGTCAATGCCAAAGAAGTCGTCGCAGAACCTTCCCTAAGTTTTGTCTTAGGTGAAACCCCTGCGCAAAACGTAAACGCCCATCTGGATCCGTTATCTACGACGCAGGTCGCGACTTATTCTTATCACTCGTCGAATGATAAAGTAGCTATTGTAGATCCGCTTACAGGAACGGTTGAAGCGGTCGGTCCGGGAACAGCCGTCATTACGACTACGGCCCAGATTTACAACTACGACGCGACGACTTCAATTAATGAAGCGCCTCAACCGACGCCGAGTTACGCTCCGACGACCGTTACGGTCACTTTAAATCCACAACAGACCCTAACGATCGACCCGGAAAGCTTAGATTTAGTTATCGGCGAGACCGGAGAGTTCACGCTCTACTTGGGCGAAGATCCACTACCGGAAGACGCGGTCGTCGACTGGTCTTCTAGTAATACAGAAGTCGCTACCGTCGAAGATGGCACCGTTACGGCTCTTGGAGTTGGGGAATCTACGATTACAGCCCAGTACAACAATCAGGAAGTTACGGCTACCGTTACGGTCACCGAAGCTCCGATGGAAACACTCACGATCACACCGAGCCCTGTAAATTTGACAGTTAATGGAACACAACAGCTAACCGTCTCCTTAAATGGGACGACCCTTACCGAAGGACTAACGTTCGAATCGGAAGATGAAATGGTAGCTACCGTTTCTGAAACGGGTCTTGTAGAAGGCGTTGCGACCGGAAACACAACGGTGAGTGTATCTTATACGGACGCGGATGAAAACACTTACACCGGCTCTGTTACAGTCAACGTAACGGCCGCTCCGACTCAGCCGACTTCTATTACGGTCACTCCGAGTAC
>CANRHG010000155.1 GCA_947630385.1 uncultured Eubacteriaceae bacterium | reverse complement strand
ATTTCCCGGATAAAGCTCCTTGTTCTAAAACCATATATGGGAAAAAAATTATGTCGTTTTCATTACAGTAATCCAAAATTCCGGATTCTTCAGAAGATCGATTTAAGAGACTGTAATGGTTTTGAACAGCTGAAAGTTTAAGCCCATGCTTTTTTAAAATTTCATTGGCTTCTTTAATCTGCTCAAGATTATGATTCGAAACACCAATTAAAGGAACGTTTTGTTTGTCTTCAAAATATTCGGCTAACTCCTGTGTCCACTTTGGAGCATCTTGATCGTTGTGGATCCAGTAAATGTCAAATCCGTCCAGATTCATTAGGTCTTGTTGCATTTCAATCATATCTTTAAAGGCCGTTTTTGAAGACACATCCGCCATCTGTGGCGTAAATTTATCGGAAATCAGATAATCCTCTCTGTTAAGGTCTTTAAGAAAGGAAGCTAAAACTTTTTCTGAAGTTCCAGAACCGTAAGCGTAAGCCGTATCCCAAAGATTTAAACCGTTTTCCATTGCGGTATCAAAGATTGGTTTTAATTCTTCTTCAGTAAGTTTTCCACCGAATGTTCCGTCGTTTCCCCTGGCCCAAGCTCCTAGGGTTATTTTTGGTAAATCTTTTTTGTTCATAAAATTTTCTAAAATCTGGTTAAATTATCTTAATTTTAATTGGCTTCAGTAACGGTAAAGTTGACCTCTTTTGGTAATTCTTTTACCTTGAATAAATCTTTTTCATCAATATGACCTATAATCATCATGTCAGTATAAGAATTTGAATTTTCTTCACCATCATAAAGAAGAGCAAACCAACCACCGCCTAAACTGATATCCCCGTTTTTCCAACCTATTTGTAGTTCATCCGGATCATATTTTCCTTCTTCAGCACTGCAACAATAATCAACGCCTGAATCAAAACCAGAACATTTAAATGGTAATCTATTAATAAAATCTTGCGCAGCAACCGTATCGTTTAGCTTTGCTTTAATCTCAACGTTTCCGTCTGTGATGATTATGTCTTTCATTTTTCCTTAAAGGCTTCTCCCAAATTCATAAAGTTCATTTCTTTTTTGTGCCGACTTATTTTCAAATTCATGGGCTGTAAATATACCGGCATCATCTACTCCCCAATAATCAACCACACCATTTTTGTACTGATAAATTGCTCCATCATAAACGTTTGAAGCTCCTGAGCTTAAAATCAAAGCGGTCTTTTGAATGTTATTTGGAATTCCAAAAGAATAAGTACGACGTAGAGCTGCTTGAAGAGGAGATGTTAATGAAAAATAATAAATTGGAGAGGCAAAAACAAGCATATCAGATTTTAAAATTTTTGGATAAATTACTTGCATATCATCATTTATACTACAAAGGTTTCTAACACCTTGATGGCAGTATTCGCAAGCGTTACATTCTGCAATATCTAAATCAAAAAGGTTTATTATTTCAACATTATGGCCTACCTCTCTCGCTCCTTTACTAAAAGCATTGACCATATCTGAAGTAGGACCGTTCGGATGCGGACTTCCATTTAAAACAAGAACATTCATTTAAATTTCCTCATTAATTGAAAATTTAACAGTTACGTCGCCTTTTCCTAGAACTTCCCTTAATTTTGTTTTATCAATATTTTTAATTTTTCCAATAGGCGTAAAATTCCAAGAATTTTTATCATAATAGAGAACCAGTTGATTTCCAAGATATAAAATTATATCTCCCGCGTCAGTTGTTATCTGCCTGTTATTTTGGGGTAATTTCCAGGGTAGCTTCCCTACTTTCTCAAAATTTCCATAATCGTTCATATTTAAAATTAATGGCTCTTCTTTTAGTTTTTCCTTAAGAGCTACAGCCGATGAATTGTCTTCAAGCTCAGTTTCATAAACGGTATCGCCTATTTCTATATTTAACATAGTGTCTCCTCTTTTAAGAAAATTGATTAAGAGTAAAATATAATTCAACTATTTAAAAGCGTTTTTACACAATCATACGTTAATTCGTAAATGGTATGAAAAACATAATTTATACCTGCGTTTTCCACCGCTTCTTTTTGTTTTTCAGTAGAGTAAGTATAAGGAAAAATTCCAAACATAAATGGAAAAAAAATGTAGATAAAGTTTTGTCTCTTTGAGGAAGTCATATCTGGAAAATATTTAATTAATGTCTCTTCTACTGTCTTTAAAGCCCTCCCAAATACCGCTTTAAAAGCAGATAACCTTTCGATTCTGCAACCGTTTTCTAAATCATAAAGATTCATAGATAAAATTTTAAGGAGTTGTGGACGTTCTTCTAGAGAATGAGCCATCATACAAGCGTATTCCTCTTTTGTCATAATCTCTACATTTTGCATTGTATTTTTAAGTTGGTCGATCCAGAGATTATACTCACGCATAAGAAGAGCTAGAAAAATTTCTTCTTTGGTTTGGTAGTAATTATAAATCGAGGTACGAGTAAAACTTGTCTCATCCGCGATGTCTTTCATCGTAATATCCTTAAAACTTTTCGTTTTATACAACCGCTTACAAGCATTTACTATTTCTTCTTTTCGTTGTCTGATTAGTTCGGGTGATCCTTTTGGCATTTTTTATCCTAACTTATGAAGATTTTAAAGCTTAAGCTGTTTTCTAGAATTTCTCCTGTTCAAGTAAGTTAGAAATTCAAAGAGAATAGGCTTGAACGTATTGTAATCAATTTTTCCTTTTTTATCCAAATTACTTAATCAACGTAAGGTAAAACTTTACCGTCTTTTTAATCTATTCATTGATGATGTTAGGGACTGACAAATTAACCAAAATTTAATCGTGGTCGGTATAACTCGTAAGAGCAATTACATTTTGGAAGGATTTTATTTTTCTTCCTTTACTGGAGACAGATTTAATGCCTAAACCTTTTTAATTTTTCTTCAAAATTCACCTCCAACTTCAATTATATTGACGCTGTGTCACTCAAATTAATATAGCAACTTTCTGACACGGCGTCAATAATATAACTGACAACTGGTCAATGTTATCGGTACTTAGAGAAAAAAGAAAGACAAAAGATTTAAATCCTTTGCCTAACTATTTTTTTAAATTTCACCAATTTTCGTCCAACAGAAAATCAACGATGTTTTTATGAATGATTCCATCCTGACTGAAATCTACCTGATCTATCGATAAGACGTATTTTGGAAAATTGTCCTTTACTTTTTTCAAAGAACTAAATTCCCTGTCGATCACGTCTTCACTCGCTAGAAGGTAACTCACCTGAATATGAACTCTCCAATCACTTAAGCTTCGCTTTGAAGTGATGGTTTCTCGCCGCTGAAGCTCTGCTCGTGTTCGGAGTTCCGTCCTCGTCGGGAAAGCGCCCGTTCCGAAAGAACAGGGCGTCTGATATCCCTCTCGCTGTTGAGCTATCCGGGTCCGGCCCGGAGGACGGCTGTTTGATATCGGTCAAATCCGCTGTTCCTTCGGAAAAACCGTTTCTGTCTCAAACCCTGAACGTTTCGAGGGCTTTGTTTTTTATGTTGACGGCAGCGTTGATGTCTCGGTCGTACGTCCTGCCGCAGACGGGGCAGGTGACGGTCTTGACCGACAGCCCTTTAATCCCCTTCGTGACAGGGTTTTTGTAGCCGCACCGGCACAGTTGGGTGCTGGGGTAGTTCCAGGGGACCTTGATCAGTGCGCCGCCCTTTTCTTCGAGCTTGTAGGCGAGCATTTCCCGGAAGGCTCCGAAACCGTGGTCAGCGATGCTCTTGCCGAAGCTTAAGGTCCTTGAAAGCTTCCCTAGGTTTAAGTCCTCGACGGCTATGAAGTCGTAGGCGTCCGAAAGTCTCCTCGAGAGCTTGTGCAGAAAGTCCGAGCGCTTGTCGGCGATTTTGCGGTTAATTTTGGCGACGACGACGCGCTGCTTTTCATAGCCTTTCGAGCCTTTCCTGCAGCGGGAAAGCTTTCTTTGTGCCCGGGCGAGCTTGCCTTCGTATTTTCTGAGCCATTTCGGGTAATCTTGGAAGTTTCCTTCGGAATCGGCAAAGAACCGGTCCATCATGAAGTCCAGCCCGAGGGTGTTTTCTTCAGCCGGGGCAAGGACGCCGGGGTCTTGGGTCTCGACCTCGACAGTCAGCGCTAGACTGAAGACGCCGTCGGACCGTTCGGTCACGGTGGCTGAAAGGATACGGCCGTTTTCCGGCAAAGGGGCGCAGAGTCTCGCTTTGACCGTCCCCAGCTTGGGTAGAGTAATCCCGCCGTTTTCCAACCGGATGTTGTTCCGGTAGCAGCTGGTCGTGTAGCTCTTTTTCGCTTTCCGCTTTGATTTGAACTGAGGCAATCCG
>CANRHG010000154.1 GCA_947630385.1 uncultured Eubacteriaceae bacterium | reverse complement strand
CAGGTGTACGTGCAGCGATGCATTCAGCTGAGCGGTACTAATCGACCGGATTCTTGACCATTGCTCTGTTGCTCTCTCAGGGACTTATTCCTTGAAAAACTAAATATGACGATTTAATCTTGTGACTATGGCGAAGGGGAAACACCCAGAAACATACCGAACCTGGAAGTTAAGCTTTTCTGCGCTGAAAATACTGCACTGGTGACGGTGTGGGAACCTAGGACGTTGCAAGATTTTTTATTTTCCAGTATAATTCTGGAATGTTACTTTTTGAAGATTTAAAATTTCCGGTAAATTGTGAAAAAGCTAAAAAAATGCTTGACAGTCTTTTCTAACCGGAGTATAATAAAATTCGGTCTGAAAAAAGTAAACACTTGCCGGAGTGGCGGAACTGGCAGACGCACAGGACTTAAAATCCTGCGGTTATTACTTAACCGTATCGGTTCGATTCCGATCTCCGGCACCAATATATTAACGTTGCGGAGTAGAGCAGTCAGGCAGCTCGTCGGGCTCATAACCCGGAGGTCGTAGGTTCAAATCCTACCTCCGCGACCATTTTTTTATATGGCGGCGTAGCTCAGTTGGCGAGAGCATACGGTTCATACCCGTAGTGTCAGCAGTTCGAATCTGTTCGCCGCTACCATCTTAAAAAAGGCCCCGTGGTCAAGCGGTCAAGACACTGCCCTTTCACGGCAGTAACGCGAGTTCGATTCTCGCCGGGGTCACCAAAATTAAATTGGTCGTTTAGCTCAGCTGGGAGAGCACTTGCCTTACAAGCAAGGGGTCACAAGTTCGATCCTTGTAACGACCACCAATTAAGAAATTTCAACCGATAATCGTTTAGGTTATCGGTTTTTTTTGCATTATGGAAAAAACGAACAATTATATTGCTTGGATTAACGTAGCTAAAGCCATAGGAATCATTTCGGTCGTTCTTGACCATCTTTTTCTTGCCGATAGTGTTTTTCGACGGATTCTAAATATATTTACGGTTCCGTTCTTTTTCTTTATATCCGGAATAAACTATCATTCAGAACCCAGCTTAAAAGATTTTTTTCTCAAAAAACTAAAACGGTTATATCTTCCCTACCTTACGGTTGGCTTGATAAGTATTTGCGTTTATCTGGGATTATCGAGCTTTTTGAATCTGGGGATCACGTTAAATACCCAAAGCATTCTAAACTGCTTTTATGGTTTAATTTACGCCAACGCTTCGGTAGGAGACATGATGTGGAACCGACCCTTATGGTTTTTACCGGCTTTGTTTGTCGCGTCCAATCTTTACAATATAACTGCAAAAGTAAAAAATCTGCCTTTAAGGACCATCATCGTACTTTGCCTTACGGGTCTAGGAATGTATTTTTCATTTTTTCAATATCATCTTCCTTTCCAGTGCGAAACCGCCTTATCCATGCTAATATGGTATTTCCTAGGAGACGTCACAAAACCTATCTTTATCGACAAAGAAAATGACGTATCCGTCGCAATAAAGACGCTTTCGTTGATCTTGTGCGGGGTCTTGGGGATTTTTCTAGGTCTTCTTAACGGACGAATCGAAGTCATGATCGATTATTACGGTAACTCGTGGGCTTTGTATTATATTTCCGCTCTGCTGGTGATCCTTTCTATGGTCTTACTGAGCCAGCTGATCCCGGACGTTTCGGTCATTAGATGGATCGGACAAAATACGTTGTTTATACTACTTTGGAGTAAATTTCCAACGGAATTTTTCCAGATCGTCCCTCCGTTAGAGCAGGCTTTGGTAAGTGAAAATTTATTTATCCAATTGATCGCCCTCATCGGACTTGCCGCTTTGGTGATTTTTTTCGTCTGGCTTTTCCAGTGGATCTTAAAAAAATTAAAACTTTATTCTCATGTTCGAAAATTTATTAGTTGAAGAGAATGATAATATTTTAATAGCGGTCTCAGGCGGACCCGACTCGATGGCTTTGCTCGATTCTTTAAGGATCGAACGGACGAAAAAGCCGTTTAAACTTTCGGTCGCCCACGTTAATCACGGCCTTCGAAACGCGTCGGATGTCGAAGAAGAAGGTGTTCGAGACTACTGTAAAAAATATGACATTCCGTTTTACGTAAAGCGTCTTGAGGGTAAAAATTTGACGGAAGAGAAAGCCAGAAATCTACGGTACGCTTTTTTCGATAAACTCATAGAGAAATACGGATTTAATAAACTCTTTACGGCCCATCACTTAAACGACCAAGCCGAGACGGTTTTACTGAATTTGCTTCGTGGAAGCGGTCCGGTCGGGCTTGAAGGAATAAAAGAGAGACGTAAAGAAAAAAATTATGAAATCGTCCGTCCTTTTTTAAGTGAAACTAAAGTATCTATGAGAAAATATTGTGTTGAGAAAAACGTTCCTTTTTTTGAAGACCAAACGAACGAAGAGGATTTCTTTACCAGAAATTTTCTAAGAAATACGGTCTTTCCCCTTATCGAGGAACGCTTCTTAAACGCACAGGAAAAAATCGTTGAAACCTCAAAGCTTGTCCGTTTATCGAACCGGTTCACGGACTCGGTCATCACTCATTATTTTGATCTGTGGACAAAGAAAACGGAGTTTGGAATAAAGATTAAAAGTGCGTTTTTTAAGGATACAAAAGCCTTTTTAAGTACCTACGATCTTGATTATCTGACGGATGAAAGTATCATCTTTTTAAAACTTTCGGTTATCCGCAAGATGATTGAAGAAGTCGGGCCGCTTAAGGACGTAACTTTTTTGCATACGAAAAAGGTTCTTGAATTTTTCGAAAGTAAAGACAGCGGTTCTATAGACCTCCCGGGAGATCTTCTAGCAGGAATCCACAGCGGATACGATGAGATTCTTGACAGACGTAAGCTTCCCCCAAATTTTGGGAATTACAGAGCCGGTAAAATAAATAAAGAAAAAACCTTTATTTTTCCGAAAGATAAAAAGATAATATCAGTAAAGAGTAAAGACAACTTGAATGAAACTTTTTTTAGAAAGAGAGAAATTGGGGATAAATTAAAATTAAAGGGCTTCGAAAAAAAGCTCAACCGCTTTCTTATCGACAAGAAAGTTCCTTCATATTTAAGAGATTCTTTAATACTTTTTATCGTGGATGAAACCATTGAAAAAGTATTCGACGGCCAGTCTGTTTTGTATTCAAATTCCGATTCAATAAATGTAAAAACTCTAAGTTTCAATGAAATTAAATTATAAACCCCTGATCACAGAAGAAGAAATCAATTCAAAAATTAAAGAATTGGGCGAAATAATAAACAATCAAATCACGGACAATACCGTCATCATTCCGGTCCTTAATGGGAGTTTTATGTTCGCTTCTGACTTACTTAAGCAGGTCTCAAAACCCATCCACTTGGAATTTACGACCGCCAAGAGTTATGTCGGAATGAAGTCGAGTGGACAAGTCCAACTCATGGTTCCGGATATAGATTATGCGGATAAAGATATTATTATAATCGAAGACATCGTTGAGACGGGAAGGACAATCAGTGAATTAAAAAAAGAGTTCTTAAACAGAGGAGCCAGTTCCGTAAAAGTCATCACCCTTCTCGACAAACCCATGAAACGCGAAATAGAGTTTAAACCGGACATCGTCGGTTTTACCATTGAAGATAAATTTGTGATCGGTTATGGCTTGGACTACGACCATCACGGTCGGAACCTGCCGTTTATAGCTGAAGTTTTGAAAGGAGATATTATTGAATAACAGGTTTGTTAAGATGATGGGTTTTTACGTTTTAATACTCGTCATCATTGTTGTGGCTGTGACTTTCTTAAATCCCATCCAAAACGAAGTTGAAACCATTACTTACAGCGAATTGATCAGCCACTTAGAAAATAAAGATGTTAAAGACATTGAACTAAACGATACTTCCGTAACCGGAACTTTGGCCGACGGGAAAGAATTTAAAGCGGTCGTTCCGGCTTACGTTATCGATTCCCAAATCGCGGATTACGTTACGGCCAATCCGGACTTAAACGTTACGGTAGCAGAGCCGGTCAACTCCTGGTGGATCTCTCTGATACCTTCGGCGGTCGTGATCATAATGATGATCGTCTTCTTTATGATTTTTTCACAACAAGCCGGTGGTGGTGGAAAGGTCATGAATTACGGCAAGAGCAAAGCCAAGATGAGTAACGGTAACGAAACCCGCGTCACCTTTAGGGACGTTGCCGGCGCCGACGAAGAAAAACAGGAACTCGAAGAAATCGTCGACTTCCTCAAATCGCCGGAACGTTACCACCGCCTTGGTGCCCGTATTCCTAAAGGCGTTTTACTGGTAGGCCCTCCGGGAACGGGAAAGACCCTACTCGCAAAAGCCGTCG
>CANRHG010000153.1 GCA_947630385.1 uncultured Eubacteriaceae bacterium | reverse complement strand
TACATCCACAGGTACCTATATTTTCTCCGGGAACGTAGCTTTTGTTGCAAAGCTTAGGCTAAACTTTCAGCTTGAAGTTGGTTTGGACTCAACTTCAAACTTTGAGTTTATTTATTCTTCTCTTTACAAAGTTTTTTACTGCACCCATCGTTATATTAAATCCCAAATGCGGGGATCGTTAAAATTCTCAATAGTTAGTGTAGCGCCATTTTTAATCAGATCATGGTCACTAAGCATTGACGTAAGGCCTACAATTTTTCCGGCTCCAGCCCTTTTTGCGGCTTTGATACCTGAAAGTGAATCTTCAAAAACAATACAGTTTTTGATGTCGGCCCCCAATTTCCGCGCGGATCTTAAAAAAATATCCGGTTCGGGCTTTCCTGGAATGGTTCCGTTGTTATAGACAATTAAGTTTCTATCAAACCACCGGTCCAAAGGAAGTTGGCTAAAATAAAAATTTACGTTTCCCAAATTAGAAGCCGTAGCGATCGTAAAAGAAATTTCTCTTCGTTTTAAATGATCTAAAAATTCCTCTAGACCGTCTACGAGAACATAATCCGGATCTCTTTTAGCCAGATCCCGGTAAATGTCTTCCTTATCTTCTTCGAGCCGAGATACTTCGTCTGTTGTCAGTTTTTTATGTAGAAAATACTCTAACGTATCTTTCGCGTTTACACCATGAACGTGATTTTGGAATTCCTCATCCGTAACCGGTCGGTTTATAAGCTTATTAAGGTAAGTTCTCCAAGCTTTTTCCTGAAGTTTTTGGTCAAAAACCATGGTCCCGTTAAAATCAAAGATTATGCTTTCCATATTGAAATTCGTCTAAAATTTTGTATGATTAAATCAATGTTTAGTTTAAATACCTTAATGACCACTTACATCGCTGCCTTTATCGTGATCATTGTGTTTTTTATTATAGGTTTTTTCGCCAAACGTGACCAGAGCAAAGAAGACGAAGAGAAACTTAAGAACTATCATAAGAAAGAAATAACGGAAGGCAGACGAAAAAAGATTTTAATGGAAAATCCGAAAATGCAGGAAATGATAAAAGAAAGAAAGGAATCCGTCGTAAACCGAAACAAAGAACTAAAGAAAAAGTTAAAGAACACCGATGTGATCGACCGAAACCGTACAACGTATGATATCTTAAAAAGAAAAAATAAAGATTAAAAAAATTCCTGGGGAGGTCCCCAGGAATTTTTATTTCAAGTCCTAATTCTTTTCGAGATAAATCTTGACCGCTTCTAATCTACGGGCTTCACCGGTGGTTCCGGCCGTTTGGCCTTCCCCTACTGGATCGAGCCAGCCTTTATCGGCTACGTGTGCCTGGACTTTGACTTCGTACTCATCGGCCTTATCTCCCGCAAGTTTAACTTCAATCGCTTCAAGCTGACGGACTTCATCCATCGTCCCGGCGTATTTTCCTTCGTCTACATAATCGGACCAGCCTTTTTCCGCCATGTGGACGCGGTACTGGATATCTAAACCTTCAATCGGTGTAGATAAACGGATCCCTTCCATTTGTTTGGCTTCACCGGTGGTTCCGATAGTTTGGCTTACATCTTTAGACGGTGTAATAAAGCCATAATCCTGAACGTAAGGCACGGCTAGGATGGTATTTTTATCTTTATATAGACTGCTTTGGTCGTGCTTTAGTGTTCCAATCACGTTCCCGTTGGTATCGTCACCGGAAGCATAAACGTGAATGTTGATGTGATTTTCATCCAAATAATAGTTGTTCGCGCCCGTCCCGTTGACCGAGAAAGTATAGGAATAATCCAACGAATTTCCGTCTAAAGCTTTGGCCTCACTCGTCACCGCTTTCGCGTTCATGTCTTCCTGATTGTCTCCCGACCAGGTAAATATAGAAACTTTCTTTACGGCTTCAGTGTTTGTAAGTGCCGGGTTTGACCGGACGTTGGTCGCGGTAACGGTAAAGTGGTCGCTATCTTCTGAGCTTACCTTAATTCCGTCCGATATGATCTTTTGATCGCTGACGTTGATTTGAAGTTCCTTCGAAAGCTCACCGGAAGAAACGGTTAGTTTAGCTACCCCTTGATTTTCGGCTTTGATACGAATCGTCTTTCCGCTGATACTGTAGCTCACCACTTCTTCAGGTGTGACCGAAACACTGATCGGTGCCGTTTGCGGTGTGACCGTAGCGATCACGGTTTCTTCCGTGGTTCCGTTTTCAAGCGTCGTAAGATGAACGCTATCCGTACTGAGTCGTAGGTCGCTCGCCGGAATTTCAGCCGTAGTGTCTTTGGTAAAGACCGCGGTGTAGACTTCAGACTTTTCGGCTTTAAAACTTAAAGTAGCTTTCTTGCCGCTAAGAGTTTTTCCGTCTTTCTTCCAGTGACTAAAGCTGTAACCTTCATTCGCTTTAGCGGTAAGTTTAACTTCCTCACCCTCGCTATAACTGCCGCTTCCTTCAACTTTACCGGCCCCTTCCGGTTCTACTTTCGTACTGATTTCAAATTTACTTTCGGGCTCTTCCGGTTCTTCTTTCGTAAATACGGCCGTATAGATTTCATTATCAGATACAACAAACTCTAGCGTCGGTTCATAATTTTCGATCTTAACTCCGTTTAATTTCCAACCGCTAAAGACGTAACCGTCGTTTGCTTTGGCCGTGAGTTTGACGGTTTCACCTTCTTGATAGCTTCCGCCACCTTCAACTTTACCGCCTTCTTTTGGCTCTGCTACGGTAGAAATCGTATAACTTTCCGGATCGGTCGACGTTTTTTCACAGTAGAGTTTAAATTTCGTCGAGCTCTCTAAGGTCCCGTGTTCATCACAGCTGACGACCAAGTAGTAAAAACCGTTATCTTTCGAGGTGAAATTATTAATTTTTAAAGTCGTAGTCGTCTGTCCGTCGAGTTTTACCTCATCTTTATACCACTGGTATTTTACGCCAGGACCCGTATGGGAATCGGTGATATTGACCGTAGCTTGGATCTCGACGTTATCTCCTTCTTTAACTCTACGTTCACTGCCGTTTTCATTGATGTCAGCCGGGAGAGTAATTTCCGGATCTTCCTTTGGAACTTCGATGTTTGTATCCAGTTCGTGGTCCTGCTTGAAAGCTTCTTCATCGATGTAGGTCGCGTCGATAAAATAGCTCATTCCAGCTTTTAATCCGTATTTCGCAAAATCTGAACTACTAATAGTTAGTACATTATCTTTAAGAAGACCCAAATCGACGGCGATCCCGTTGATTTTGATCTCACTTAAGTGTTTGCCACTGTTTGGAATAAACTGGAGTTGCACGGGCTTATCAAGTTTTATCAGATCGGATTCGCTGGTAGCGCCAACTTCTTGGATGATCCCACCCGATGGTTGTTCGATCAAAAGCTGTGGCGAAGTTTCCGTCTTTCCTGTGGTCTGCGCGATGACAAACGGTGAGAAAGAATCACAGTAAATGACGAGCCCTTCGGGGGTAGCCACACATTCGATCGGTTCTACTTTATTAATATTTCCATTCTCATCGTAAAGATAATGATAACAGGTGAAAGTTGTACCGTTTTGGGCAGAATCAAATTCATATCCTGGTGGATAACCTAAGAAGATCTTGATCTTGCTTCCATCCGTTAGTCTCTTTAACTGCATCTGACAGAGACTGAGCTGGATATTATACGTCTTTGCGTTTGTAAAGGTCTGATCGGTTTCGTTCTCTAATACATCGAGTAATTCTTCTTCTTTAGCGTCACTGTTTTCGCTTACGACCAGTGAAAGACGGTTGGTGATCTTTGAACTAAAGTTTTGGTTGTTAACCATTTGCCCTGACTGGGTATCGAGGAACTGCCAGCCGTCGGTCGCGATATCGTCGTTACACAGGAGTCTAGGTTGTCCATAGGCTGTATAGACCCCACCGTTGTTTCGGACTCTGGGACAGCCGACACAACTGTAGAAGACACAAAGATAAGTGACCGGGAACGGCTCTTTTTGGCTCTTTACGCCTTGTAGACCCTTAACGTATAAATTGTAGTTGACCGCGTCGTCTTTGTACTGGTGACTCGGTTCAAAATCGAATTCTACCGTATTTTTATTATCAAATTTAAGTTCTGTAATCTTGCAGTTTTTAGCTGCTCCAGATCCATCACCATCGGAGATCCTGGAATCGGTCTTAACGTCAATTTTAAATTCCTGATCCGCTACTTGCTGTAGATCTTCATCGAAAGTAAGTTTTACGTGATATTTTTGCGTTGTATCTAGTGACCCGCTAACGGCTGGTGAGCATTCTTTTGGATACGGCGGTTTTACGTAAGTTCCCCATTCATTGAATACTTCTTCGGAAACGGCTTCGATCTTTGACGGATCCCCGCCAGTGTAGTAATTATAGAAATTGCTTCCTTTTCTAATAGCCTCTACAGATAAATCCGGCTTGATATCCGTTACCGCAA
>CANRHG010000152.1 GCA_947630385.1 uncultured Eubacteriaceae bacterium | reverse complement strand
GAAGCCAAGGCAAGGGGGTACGATAAAGGACGTTTCTCCTTTAACGTAAAAGGCGGACGATGCGAAGCCTGTAAAGGGGAGGGCGTCAAAGTTATCGAAATGAACTTTCTTCCCGATGTCGAAGTTCCCTGCCAGGTTTGCGGTGGAATGCGCTTTAACCGGGAGACGCTTGAGGTCAAGTATCATGGGAAAAGCATTGCGGACGTTTTGGATATGACGGTTGAAGAAGCCTACGAATTTTTTAAGAATCAGCCGAGGATCAAAAAAATATTACAGACTCTTCTGGATGTCGGTCTTGGCTATCTCCGTCTGGGACAACCCTCGACCCAACTTTCCGGAGGGGAAGCACAGCGTGTTAAATTAGCCTCAGAACTCAAGAAAGTAAATACTGGAAATACGGTTTATATCTTGGATGAGCCGACTACGGGGCTTCATATGGACGATATCAATAAACTCGTAGACGTTTTACAGCGTCTCGTCGACCAGGGAAGTACGGTCATCGTGATCGAACATAACATCGATTTGATTAAAACTTCCGATTATATCATCGAACTTGGACCGGAAGGTGGAGACGAAGGAGGGGAGATCATTACGACCGGAACGCCAGAAGAAATCGCGATGGCTGAAAACTCCCCGACGGGACCGTATTTAAAGAAAGCTTTAAATTTGTGAAAATTGATTTTATTAGTTCCTTTAAGACCGAGATGTTCGGTCTTTTTTTTTCGTTTATAGACGATAATCCATTGGAATCTTTTATTTTTTTCGAGTATGATCGATAAAAATAATACTTTTTGTTAGTTCTTCGATTGTAATCGAAAAAAGGATGAAATGATTCTAAAAAGGGACGATTATTTAAAGAAAATAAGACCGTTTATCGATAAAGATCTGATCAAAGTTTTGACCGGACTAAGAAGAAGCGGAAAGTCGGTTCTTTTAACACAGATCCAAGAAGAAATCTTAACTGCTGGTACTCCGAAAGAGAACATTCTTTATTATAATTTCGAGGATTTTAATAATCGAAATCTTCTAACTTCGGAAAGTTTACATAAAGAGATAAAAAAGAAAACAAAGAACCTAACAGAAAAAGTATATTTGTTTTTCGATGAGATACAGGAAGTAGACCAGTGGGAAAAAGTGATCAATTCTCTTCGTCTAAACCCGGATTTTGATATTTATATAACTGGGTCCAACGCTAAACTGCTTTCATCGGAACTTACGACCTATCTAGTAGGACGTTACGTTGAGTTTCAAGTTTTTCCTTTTACTTTCTCGGAGTTTTATAAGTTTTATATACAATCTGTTGAGTGAGAAGTTCTCGGGGAATTATGTGAAAAATTGAACAAAAAAAAAGATAGCGTATTCTGACAGTGTTATAATCTAAAAACAACCAACTAAAAAAACACCGGATTCGCTATCACCGTTATAATAGCATAAGTCCGGTGAGAAAGGGCGCTATGCTTTCTCTTATTTACAATTTTTTACAATCTTTACAGATTTGTTTCACCCGAAAAATCTCTTTTAAAAAGTTCGTTATTATCATTATCGGCCTGATGCTCGTCTCCGACCAATACGGCGTCAGCTCGATCATACGGTCTTTAGGCCTGTCACCTCTATATTATGAAGGTCTCATCCAGTTTTTTTCTTCGACGGCCTTTTCGCTTTCCGAACTCGTCGCGACCTGGACGGCTACGGTTGCGGCCAGAGCGCCGATCTACCGAGTCGGAGACCGCGCCGTTCTCATCGGCGACCACAAAAAACTCCCAAAAGAGGCGCGAAAAATGCCGGGCGTGAAGCGGCACAACCAGGAATCGGAAAATGCCGGCAAGCCCCGCTCGATCTTTGGCCATTGTTTTGGTTGCATCGGGGTCGTCGTCGGGGACGCTTACCGTTATATGTGCCTTCCACTGGTGATGCGCCTGCACGATGGGCTAAATTTCATCGACCGCTGGAGGGGGAAAGAGTCCAAGACCATGATCCGGCGCATCATCGACGACGCCTGTAGGACCGCACTAAGGCTCGGGACGGACTCCTACCTGGTCCTCGACGGTTATTTCTTAAGCGAAAAACTCTTAAGACCCCAGGAACGCTTTAATGAGACCGAAAACATCCGGCTAGACGTCATCACGAGAGCCAAAAGCAACTGCGTCGCCTACTATCCCCTTACTGAGGAAGAAAAACTGGCCCAAAAGGGGAAAGTCGGAGCTCCCAGAAAAAAAGGAGCCAGTGTTAAGGTCGGAAATCTCTTTGACGAGAAAAAAGACGCGTTCAAAAAGGCGACCGTCATGATGTACGGCAAGAAGAAGACCGTGCGCTACTATTCTATTAAACTAGTATGGCGCCAGGGCTACTACCGGCCGCTGCTTTTTGTTTTAGTCAAAGTCGATGGGCGCCGCCTCGTCCTGGTTTCGACGGATCTGGACCAAGACCCGAAAGAAGTGATCCATCTGTATTCGTTACGCTTCAGCGTCGAAGAGTCTTTTAAGGATATGAGGCTGGAAGCCGGAACGTTCAACTACCGGTTTTGGAGCAAATTTATGAGAAAGCTCAACTACTTTGCCCACTCCGGTGACAAAGACCCGTTAGAGGAGATCACGGACAAGAAAGTCCAGGCCCGCATCATCAAGGCCGTCGAACGCGTCCACCGCTACGTCAACTTTTCCTGTATGGCTTTGGGGCTTTTTCAAATCCTCTGTTTTGAGTTTGGCTCGACCATCGATCCCAAGGAGATCTGTTACATGCGAACCTATAGAGGTGGAGATACCCTCACCGTCGGGTTGATGAAGCGCTACTTTAGCCAGAATTTTTTCGGTTTGCTCTACAACGAGCCGGTCTGTGAGTTAAGACAAATAATCACCCAACACCAGAGTGGCCTGTTTGGGATGTTTTCAAGCCAAAATGCGGCTTAAAAAGAATCGAAACGGTCAAAAAAACACAATTTAAGGTGCTTTTTTTAATGAATCTCTGAATTTAGTGGGACTCTTATGCCCTTTTTTAGAGATCAGCTAATTTACGAACTTTGCACTCAACAGATACAATTATTTCCTGATCAAAGTGAAGATGAAATCTTTAGCCAGTATTTAAGGTTCGGCGGAATGCCATATTTATCCCAACTTAATTATTCTTTTGAAAACTCAAAGCAGTATTTAACCGATTTATTTAATTCGGTTTTCACTAAAGATATCCTAAAGCGAAACAAATTTAGAAACGTCGATCTACTCGACCGGATTATTACCTTTTTGATTAGGAATAATGGGCAGCCATTTTCTGCGAATTCTATATCTAAATTTTTAAAAAGCGAAAACCGTAAGGTTTCTGTAGACAAAGTATTAAACTACGTTAAATTTTGTGAAGAAGCATTTTTAGTAAAACCGGTAAAAAGAGAAATTATAAACGGTAAAAGAATCTTAAATTTAATAAAAAATCTATCTTGCTGATCACGCTTTTCATAACGTTCTTTTTAGAGATAAAGATATCAATCAAACTTTAGAAACAATCATTTTAAACGAGCTTTTAAAAAGAGGATTTAAAGTAAGCGTTGGAAAGATTTCAGATCAGGAGATTGATTTTATCGCCCGAAAGTTCGATAAAAAGATCTATCATAACGTCCAAGAGGACTGCTTCTTCCAACCGCTGCGCGGTTAAGGAGCCGGTGAATTGGACATCCGGGAGAGAAGATTATAAAATAAGTGTAGCATATAATCAATTTCTGATAACGAAGTTATAATGTATAAATTAGATACGAACGGGCGCTCGGTGTTCGAGATCCATCTGCACCTGATCCTGGCCGTCAAATATGGCAGGAAGGTATTGACGGACCGGATGCTCGAGCGCTTAAGAGAGATGTTCGAGGCGATTGCACCGAAATACCATGTCACGCTCGAAGAAATGGACCATGACAAAGACCACGTTCACATCCTGTTTCGGTGCGAGCCGCAGACGGAGATTTTAAAATTTATCAACGTTTTCAAGAGCGCGACGAGCCGCAGGCTTAAGAAGGAATTTTCGGAAATAAGAGAGAAACTTTGGAAGAAGGCCTTCTGGAGCAAAAGCTACTGCCTGCTCTCGGCAGGCGGCGCGCCGCCAGAAGTCATCGAAGAGTACATTAAAAGCCAGGGAGAGACGGAGTGACAATCCACAGAGGCCTGACGGGCCGGCTTTATCCAAATAAAGACCAGAAAAACCAGATCCGCCGCACGGTTGGGTGCTGCCGGTTTGTCTACAACAATACGCTCGAAGCCGTACGATCTAAGGCGGGAGATGAGCGGCTGACCAAAAACAAAGCCTACACACGCCTGCCGCAGCTCAAAAAGACGTTCCCCTTTCTTACAGAGGCCGACGCCAACGCCCTGCAGCACGCCGTGGGGGACGTCTTTGACGCGCTGCACAACCACTACGGGAATCCCGGTCACTTCGGGCCGCCGCGCTTCAAGTCCAAGCGAAGGGCAAAGAAGAGCTACACGACCA
>CANRHG010000151.1 GCA_947630385.1 uncultured Eubacteriaceae bacterium | reverse complement strand
AGCCTATGAAAGCGGGCTTAGCCTGAGATCTAAAGGCTCAACCGGCTGTAATCCCTCGCCTGGTCTTGAGAGAAGTTAGAGAGGCCTTTAGACCTGATTGGGTGGAACAGTGGCCACCTGTCCGTTCGGACTTTAAAAAATTCTGTAGCCTCTTGAGAACGACATTATGCCAGGATAACGGGATTCTTAAGTTCTAATTATTCTAAAGTATTAGAAAAAAGAGTTATTGCAGACTACTGTGAAAAGCTTGATATGGGCGCGAAATGCGTTACAATGATTAAGAAAACAAATATCTCGGCGGATGAAGCTAATAATTAAAGCACAAACAACTTTCCTTACTTGTTTTTACTGTTAAATATTTTCCTTTCTTAAATCGCTTTAGCAGGCTTTCATCCGTCAATTTTTAATTTTATAAAACTTTCCCAAAGGATTTGAAAAAGCTACACAATTTAAAATTTCTAACCGAAAGCGATGATAAAATAATTTTTCGAGGAATTATTTCTTGATCAAAATTAAAGGGCGTAGAAAAACTACGCCCAAATTTAAGCCGTTTTATCGGCCGACATCTTTCTTGGTTGTTTTAAATACATAATTACTTGTATTCATGTTTAAGGTACTGACGTAATTACAATCAAAATTTACAATATCACCGACCTGATAGTCAATTTTTGAATCGGTAATATCGGTGATCAAATGGTCAGAACTACTGGTTATGATTTGAATATCTTTATCTTCACAGACGATATTTTCCGGAGAGACGTCTTGTCGTCCGACACCGATTAGAGCTCTTTTTCTTAAACCTTTGTCTTCAAATATGGGGTCTTCACAAAAAGCATCCTTGCCGATAAGTCCTTTCGGCTTTGAAGGTTTGGTTTTGATTTCAATGATTTCGGCCTGTAGTTTAAAGGCGTCGTGATACAAATAATCGTATTTTTTTTGAAAAGAAGACTCTTTCCCAAACAAAAGCATTTCCCCTAATCTCAAATTGTTGATAAAATTTGGAATAGTACCATTTTCTATCATATAATAGGAACCTGAGTTCCCACCTGAAACAATAAGTTTTTCTTTATTGAATTTTTCACGTAAAACTTCAATAATTTTAGGAAAATTAGAGAAAGAATCCGGTTCAGGGATCAAGGCGCCGGCACAATTTGTGTTCGTCCCAATCCCCAAGACGTCCAGATGATCGAGTTTTTTGATCTCGTTTAAACTTTTATAAAATTCATCGAGATCGTACCAACCCTCTCTCAGATCACCGATGTCGATCATTAATAGAATTCCGTGTTTTTTTCTTAATTTTTTCGCTTGATAATTAAGTTCCTGTAGGACTTTGATCTCCGAGTTAAGCGAGACGTCACAGTGCATAACCGTCCGTTCTGCTTCGCTCATCATGGGGATTCGAATAAGCCACTTAGGAATGTTGATGCTTTTAAAGAGTTCTAAATTAATTAAGCGGGAATCGCCCAAAGCCTTTACGCCGGCTTGTGCTAGAGTTTCAGCGACGCCGATATTGCCTCCGGTACATTTGGTAATAGCGGTAATATCTATATTATGCTTTAAACACTTATTTTTGATTTTTACGGTGTTTGAATAAATTTTATCTAAATCAATTGTTAATAATGGATAATACATTAATGCGAATTTTATCATAGTTTTAGGAGCTGCGATGAAGAATGAATATAACCCACAAGAAATAGAAAAAAAATGGCAAAAGTATTGGGAAGATAATAAGAGCTTTAAAGCCGACATCGATAAGGAAAAAGAAAAATTTTACGCACTGATCGAATTCCCGTATCCCTCGGGAGCCGGACTTCACGTCGGTCACGTCCGGGCTTATACCTCTCTTGAAATTCTGGCCCGCAAGCGTAGAATGCAGGGCTATAACGTGCTGCTTCCGATCGGTTTTGACGCCTTTGGCCTTCCGACCGAGAATTACGCCATTCAAACCGGACAACATCCGAGAAAAGTTACCGATGAAAATATCGAAGTTTTTTCAAACCAGCTAAAGCGGATCGGCTACTCCTTCGACTGGGACCGCGAGATCGATACGACCAGTCCCGAATATTATAAGTGGACGCAGTGGATCTTCTTACAACTTTTAAAACACGGCCTAGCTTATAAAGACA
Organism: uncultured Eubacteriaceae bacterium; assembly: GCA_947630385.1. GTDB lineage: Bacteria > Bacillota > Clostridia > Eubacteriales > Eubacteriaceae > CANRHG01. The sequence goes on along the minus strand of CANRHG010000151.1, from coordinate 2,393 downwards.
GAACCTACGTAAACTTTTGTACGAATTGTAAAGTCGTTTTAGCCAATGAAGATTTTAGGGACGGCAAATGCGACCGTTGTGGTTCGGACGTCATACAAATGGAAAAAGACGTCTGGTTTCTTAAGATTCGCGATTATGCCGAAAAACTGCTCGAAGGCTTAAATGAGGTCGACTACCTTCCAAGGATCCGTCTTGAACAGGAAAACTGGATCGGAAAATCCATCGGGGCGGAAGTGGATTTTAAAATAAAAGATCACGATAAAAAGCTTCGGGTTTATACGACAAGACCCGATACGCTATTTGGCGCGACCTTCATGGTCATCGCCCCTGAACATCCGCTCATAGAAGAACTGGGAGATTCGATCACGAATATGGACCAGATCTTAGATTATAGAGAGAAAGCGTCACATAAGACCGAGTTCGAGCGCGTCAATTTAGTCAAAGACAAAACCGGAGTTAAAATCGAAGGTATAAGTGCGGTCAATCCGGTCAACGGGGAAGAGATCCCGATTTTTATCGCCGATTACGTAATGATGGGCTACGGTACCGGAGCCATCATGGCGGTTCCGGCTCACGATACGAGAGACTATGAATTTGCCCAAACCTTTGATCTACCGATCGTAGAAGTTATCAAGGGTGGGGATATAACAAAAGAAGCCTATACCGATACGGAAAAAGGGGAACTCGTCAATTCTGGATTTCTTAATGGCCTTAGCGTTGCCGAAGCCAAAGACAAGATCATCGATTATCTTGAAAAAGAAGGTCTCGGAGAGAAGGCCGTCAATTATAAGATGAAGGACTGGGCCTTTAACCGCCAGCGCTATTGGGGCGAGCCTTTCCCAATTGTCTACTGCGACGAATGCGGGATCGTACCGGTACCGGAAGAAGACCTACCGGTCTTACTACCGGACGTCGAATCCTACGTTCCGACCGATACCGGAGAATCCCCTCTGGCTGGAATACCGGAATTTTATGAAACGACTTGCCCGAAATGCGGACGCCCCGCGAGAAGGGAAACCGATACGATGCCACAATGGGCCGGATCGTCCTGGTACTACCTCAGGTATATGGACAGCCAAAACGACGACGAGCTGGCTTCAAAAGAAGCGCTTGACTATTGGAGCCCGGTCGACTGGTATAACGGTGGGATGGAACACGTTACCCGACATTTGCTTTACTCGAGGTTCTGGCACCGCTTCTTATACGATATCGGTGTGGTTCCGACCAAAGAACCGTACATGAAACGTACGGCCCAGGGTCTGATCTTAGGTTCTGACGGAGAGAAGATGTCAAAATCGCGCGGAAACGTGGTCAATCCGAACGACATCATCGACCAGTACGGCGCCGACACGCTTCGGGTCTACTCGATGTTTATCGGAGATTACGAAAAGGCAGCCCCGTGGTCCGAAAACGGCGTAAAAGGTTCGAAACGTTTCCTCGACCGCGTCTATAAGCTAAAAGACATCGTAAACGATGAGAGCGGCTACTCGAAAGAACTTGAAAGCCTGATGCACAAGACGATCAAAAAAGTAGACAACGACTTTGAAGAATTAAAGTTTAATACTGCTATCGCTTCGCTGATGAGTCTGATCAACGCTTTTTACGACAAAGGTGAAATCACCCGGGACGAATACAAAGTCTTCTTACAACTCCTTTATCCCGTAGCTCCGCACATTACCGAGGAACTGTGGCAGATGGCCGGGTTTGAAAATACGATCGGCGAAAGCAGCTGGCCGGAATACGACGAAGAAAAAACCATCGATCAGGAGATCGAACTTCCGGTCCAGGTCAACGGGAAGGTCCGTTCGACGATCATGGTCGCTTTAGATGAAGAAGAAGACGCGGCGGTTGAAAAAGCTTTAGCGGACGAAAAAATTGGCCGTTTCCTTACGGATAAAAATCTGGTAAAGCAAATTTACCGTCCAGGAAAAATTTTAAATCTGATCGTTAAATGACCGAGGTCGAACTTTATACCGACGGCGGTTGTAGGGGAAACGGAAAGCATAAAAACCTCGGGGCCATCGGTGGGATCCTGATCCATCCCAAGACCGGGACCGAAAAAACGTATAAGGAAGCTTTCGAGAAGACGACAAACAACCGTATGGAACTTCTTGCCGTGATCCGGGGACTGGACATGCTGAAAAAGCCGTGCCTCGTTCACGTCTATTCGGACTCCAGTTATCTGATCAACGCCTTTAATAAAGGTTGGATCGACAATTGGAAAAGAAGAGACTGGGTCCGTAAACCCAACCCACTTAAAAACGTCGATCTCTGGAAGCGACTCGACGAATTAAGGCAAAAACATAAACTGGTCTTTCACAAAGTTAAAGGCCACGCCGATAACGATTACAATAACCTAGCGGACCGGTTGGTAAATGAAGCGATGGACGCTT
>CANRHG010000150.1 GCA_947630385.1 uncultured Eubacteriaceae bacterium | reverse complement strand
TACGGTTGTGTACGGGCCGCACTATCGAATCGGGGCTTCGCGTTAGGATCACGAAACGGTCGTCCTGGTAAAGCCCGCCGAGAAACATCAGTCCGGCCTTATCGGAGAACAAAAAGCGCTCTTTGTCCTTGTTCCACTCGTAAAAACCGGTGGCGGGGATCAGGCAGCGCCTGCGGTAGAAATCATCGCTAAAAGTGAATTTTTTTTCGGCCGTTTCGGCCCTCGCGTTGATCAGGAGCCTGGAACTCTTTTTGGAGACCGGTGGGTAACCCCAGAGCATGTCGATGACGTCCGGGTGTTTTTTTGACTCGGCGATGACCGAAAAGTTTTGGCTGGGAAAGACCTCGCCGCGCTTAAAATTGATCTTGTCGATCCCACTTAAGCCCGGAACGGATTCTTCGATGAGCGCCTGGATGCGTTCTTCATCGTCGTCGGCAAAGAAAATAAATCGTCCACACATAGTTTGACTTTCCAATCTATATTTGTTATAATTTTTTAAGCGTATTTCATACGTTGATCGTTCTTGAGAGCCCCGCTTAGGGGTTCTTTCTTTTTCTCTATTTTTACCCTTTAATCCCCCCAACTTTTGCTATAATTTTCTCAGAAAAATTTTTGGAGAGATCATGTTTGAAATTCTGAAGAAAGAAGACCTGGCAGACGGGATCGTTTTGTTCGAGGTGAAAGCGCCGCGAATCGCAAAACACTGTTTGCCCGGGCAGTTTGTCATCGTTGTAGAAAAACCCGGTGCCGAGCGCATCCCCCTGACGATCTGCGACTACGACCGTGAAAAGGGAACGATCACACTGGTCATACAGGACGTCGGTCGGGCAAGCCGACAGCTCTCACGCCTAAAGGCCGGAGATTATATCGAACACGTGACCGGCCCCCTCGGAAGACCATCGGAACTTACCGAGCTCGAACCACAGGAGCGGGCGGACAAGAAAGTTTTGTTCATCGCCGGTGGGCTTGGAGCCGCGCCGGTCTTTCCGCAGGTCAAGTACTGTAAGGAAAACGGCATCCCGTGCGACGTGATCATCGGCGCGAAAACCGAAGACCTTTTGATCTTAGAAGACGAGATGAAAGACTACGCCGATAACGTTTACATCGCCACGGACGACGGAACCAAGGGTTTTCACGGGATGGTCACCGACCTGACCGAAGACCTCGTGACCAATCAGGGCAAAGATTACGATCTTGCCGTTGCGATCGGTCCGATGATCATGATGAAATTCTCGGCGCTCAAGACCAAGGAACTTGACATTCCGACGATCGTATCGATGAACCCGATCATGGTCGACGGGACCGGGATGTGTGGCGCGTGCCGGATCATGGTCGGCGACGACGTGAAATTTGCCTGTGTCGACGGTCCGGAGTTCGACGGGCACCGCGTCGATTTTGACCAGGCGATGCGCAGGCAGGCCCTTTATAAAACCGAAGAGGGCAAAAAATTACTAGAACTAGAAGAGGGCGATACCCATCACGGGAATTGTGGAGTTTGTTAAATGGCGTTAAATTTAAACCGTACACCGATGAAAGAGCAGGAACCCAAGGTCCGCGCTCACAATTTTGAAGAAGTCGCGCTGGGCTACACCCCGGAAGAAGCCATTCTCGAGGCGTCCCGGTGCTTAAACTGTAAACGTCCCCTGTGCGTGGGCGGCTGTCCGGTCAACGTAAAGATCCCGGCCTTTATCCACGAAGTCGCGCAGGGCAATTTTGAAGAAGCTTATAACATCATCAACGAAGATTCCTCGCTTCCGGCGATCTGTGGGCGCGTCTGCCCGCAGGAAAACCAGTGCGAAGGTGTCTGCGTGCTCGAAAAACGCGGCGCTCCGATCGCGATTGGCCGGCTCGAACGCTTTATCGCCGACTGGGCGATGGAAAACGGTATCAAGGGTAATACCGAGATCGTCTCGAACGGACACAAAGTCGCCGTTATCGGCGCCGGCCCGGCCGGGCTCACCTGTGCGGGAGATCTCGCGCGTATGGGCTACGACGTCACGATCTTTGAGGCCCTTCACTCACCGGGCGGGGTACTCGTATACGGGATCCCGGAATTTCGTCTGCCCAAGGAAGACGTCGTCTTAAAAGAGGTCGAAAAGGTCAAGGACCTCGGCGTTAAGATCGAAACCGACGTCGTCGCGGGACGGGCCGTTTCCATTCCGGAACTCATCTACGACGAAGGCTATGAAGCCGTCTCCCTGGGAACCGGAGCGGGGCTGCCGAAGTTTATGGGCATTCCCGGAGAGCTGGCAAACGGGGTGCTCTCGGCCAACGAATACCTGACCAGGAACAATCTGATGCACGCCTACGACAACGGCGAAACGCCGATCATCCACGGCAAAAAGACCGTCGTCATCGGTGGTGGAAACGTCGCGATGGACGCGGCCCGTACGGCTCTACGCCTGGGAAGCGACGTCGATATCGTCTACCGCCGCAGCATGGAAGAACTCCCGGCCAGGGCCGAAGAAGTCCACCACGCGCAAGAAGAGGGGATCAATTTCGAGCTGCTCACCAATCCGGTCGAAATACTGGAAGACGAAAACGGTTGGGTACGCGGGATCCGCTGCATCCGCATGGAACTGGGCGAACCGGACGAGTCCGGAAGGCGCAGACCCATCCCGATCGAAGGCTCGGAATTTGACATCGACTGCGATACGGTCATCATGTCGCTCGGCACGAGCCCGAACCCGCTCATTCCTTCGACAACCGAGGGCCTTGACGCGAACAAGTGGGAGTGCATCGTCGCCGACGAAAACGGAAAGACCTCCCTTGACGGCGTTTACGCCGGAGGGGATGCGGTCACCGGGGCGGCTACGGTCATCCTCGCGATGGGCGCCGGCAAAAAAGCCGCGGCGGCGATCGACGAGTACATCATGGGTCCGAAACAAACCGATGTTTAAACGTCAAAAGATCAACCTGATCACGAGCAAAAAACAGTTTTTTGAAGCCCGTCTAAAAGAGCTCCGGGATTTTCGGGCCACAAAACCCGATCAGAGCGACCTGATCCGTAGAAAAGAAGCGACCTTACAAGAAGGCATCCGCTACTGCAACAGCCTGCTCATCCCGATCATCCAAGACCACCAGCTGGGACCGGACGAATGGGCCAAAGCCGAATTTATCGGTCTGGCTGAACTCTTTAAGGATGATTGAGTTTTTTTAGAACGGGTATTAAAGATACATCAGTCATTTTTAATCTTACAAGGAGGAACTCATGTACGTTTGCGATATGTGCGGCTATATCTACGATCCAGCCATCGGCGATCCGACTCAGAATATAGCACCAGGAACCGCGTTTGAAGATCTACCCGACGATTGGGTATGCCCCGAATGCGGCGCTCCGAAAGACCAATTTAGTCCAATGTAAAAAACGTAAGCCCCTGTAAAGGGGCTTTTTTAAATCTTATGAAAAAAACAAACGCGGCGCGTATCCTGGACAAAAACGGGATCGCCTACAAGCTCATCGAGTTTCCCGTGACCAAAGAACACCAAAGCGGACAGGAGATCGCAAGACTCCTGGGCGAAGAGCCCGAGCTGGTATTTAAGACGATTCTTTTAAAAGCCGACGACGAGTTCCTCGTAGCCGTCGTTCCGGTCACGAAAGAAATCGACCTAAAAAAGGCAGCTAAGGCTTTTAAAAAGAAAAAAGTGGGGATGTTGCCGCTTAAAGAACTGACCAAAGTCACCGGTTACGTCCGAGGTGGTTGTTCGCCGGTAGGAATGAAGAAAGCCTACCGGACGGCTATCGACGCTACGGCAGAAGGCGCGGACAACATTTACGTCAGCGCCGGAGAGCGCGGAAAACAGTTTTTGCTCGACCCGCGGGCACTGTCTGCCTTTTTGGACGCCGGTTTTTTTGAACTCACATAGGAGGAAGCATGTTTTTAAAGGGAATCGCACTCATACCGACGGATCTGTCCGTCAGTGAACGTAGCCTAAGGGATCTGGCCCTGCAAGTGGCGAGCTTAAAGCCAAAAAATCTAATTTTTATCGTCCCGGAAGGCCATATCTTCACGGACGCCATCAGCGTGGATTACCTTGAGACGGTCGATATCGACGGCAGAGACTACGGTCTTGATCTGGGACTGCTCGACGATTTTCGGGACGTACTCGTACGCAACGGGCTTCCGAACGTCTTTTTAAACCCACAGGGCTTAGAAGAATACGGGATCCGTTTCGAGTTTCCCGAGTTTGCCCAAAAATATTTAAAACTTCAGCAAAAGGTCCTGCCGGAGTTTAAGATGGCCGTTATAAGTCCCGGCGGGCTTTCGGGCCTAGATCTGCTAAAGACCGGGCGCGCGCTCAGGGAAGCGGTTGAAGTCTCGGGGAAAGATTCCGTCATCATCGGTTTTTGCGACATCTACCGCAAGGACGATCAGATCTACACCGAGACCTTAAAACACTGCCTGCGTATGGCCAGGTACGATTCCGTGCTCCGCCTAAGAGTTCCACCCAAAGACCAGAGCAGTCTTGAAGCCCTCATTTTATGTATCGGAGCGACCGAGGGGCTTAAGACGCACTCGGTCCGCTTTGGGCAGAC
>CANRHG010000149.1 GCA_947630385.1 uncultured Eubacteriaceae bacterium | reverse complement strand
CTTTCTTCCTGGAATGTTTCAGTCGTTCCGGTTTCTTCGTGAATTTCTCCATAGTCGTAAAAGTGGTTATACCTGGCATTGAATAATATGCCGATTTCACCTAACGCCCGCCCTGTCCGGTTCTTTAAGCATTTAAGCTTAAGCCATTTAAGCCCGGTTTCTCTTTCGCGCTTCTTGGCTAGTTTGACGTTTTGGGCATACCAAAATTTCTCGCTTTCATCGCCTCCTGTTTTAGCTTTCTGTTTGTCTGTTAGTGTTATATTTCGTTCCAGCGAAAACAGATAATCACAACTATATTCAATTCCAGACGAACCTAAAAAGCTTTCAAATTCGCCGGTTTTATTGTTGTTTTGCCGGTTAAAACTGGAAATAAAAAAAACTGGCGTGTCAAATTCTTCTGAAATATTCTTGAGTGTTTTAACGTTCCGGTCAATAAACTGTTTATCGCTTAAAGCCCTGGATTCTTTAGACGGTGCTAAAATTTGGAGATAGTCAATAATTACTGCAGGAGCGCGCCCTGTGATTGCCGTTTGCTTTTGCACTTCTTTTCTAATGTCTTCAACGGTAACATCTCCATTAGCTGAAATATCCCGGGCTTGCAGGATTCTTAAATTGTCGCCTGTATCTTCGAAATATAACTCGGTGCAACTATCCAGATAATCATGATCGTATTCTACAAAATTCTTCTGGTTTCGCTTGTCCAGGATTTCCAGGGTTTCAAACGCTATGTGTGGCGCCCGCTGTTTAGGGTCATAACTCAATTCATAGGTATATCTGGAAATACTTTTTGCCATGAGTTCATACCGGCTCATTTCCAGGCTGAAATATAAAACCGGGTTGCCGTCCGTTGCTAAATTGTCGGCTAGTTGCAGTATAAAGCTGGTTTTGCCGAGACTTGAAAGTGCGCCGATTCCATAAAGTCCAGCCCTTAAGCCCCCATTTAAAAAGCCCTCGCCGTCCAGGGTTTTAAAGCCTGTTTTAAGTAATGGCTTATCCTCGGTATTATCAACGTATTCTAAAAACTTTTTATATTGTGCGCGGTTTAATTTGCTTTCAAACTCATTATATGGCGCTTTCTTTGCCTGTTCGATTGCCTGGATAAAACCGTTCTTGTCATGGGTTAAATATTGGTTGGCGTCCTTGTATTCGCCGTAAAAGTCATCTATCCAGGTAACAGAAAAGCCGGCGTTTAATAGGTCTTCGTATCTCTTCTGGTTCTTGTTTTCGCCTGTTTCATCATTGTCCAGGGCTAAAATGATCGGTCTTTCAACGTTAAAGTGTTTTAAAGCATCTATAACAACTTTTATATTTCCGATTCCGTTCAAGCTGATTCCGTCCAGCCCTGTTGCCTCATATAGGCTTAAAACGTCAAAATAGCCCTCAAATACAAAAACTGGTATCTGGTAGCCTGTTTTATTATCTTTTAGTTGGGGCTGTTTTATGACGTGTTTTAAGCCGATAGGTATATCCATGGCGCCGTCGCGTTCTTTGCTTGGCTTAAAATATTTAATAGGCTTAACTGCATTCTTCTTGTCTTTAAGCTGGTTATATTCCTCAATTTTTGATTCATACTTAATATTTCTAACGCCGTATCCCTCAAAACTACCCGGGATTACTGCGCCTGTGATAGTTTGTCCATTTCCGTATAAATTTTCTGTCCAGCCGGCGTTGTAGTGGTCTATAGTCTCCTGGGAAATTCCACGCTTCTTATAATAAGCTTGTCCGGCTTCTGATTCCTTAAGAAATTTTGTTGTTTTTTCCAGAAACTCACTATATTTCCCTCTTTCTGCAGTCAACGCCTTAATTAAATCCTTGTCTTCTGTTTCTGTGGTATTATTGACTTGGGTTTTTCTTGACTGCGCCGGTTGTTCTTTCTGCGGTGTGGTCTTTTTCATTTTTGCCTTTATCTTTGCATTTTCCACTGGGTCACCGCTGTAAACTGGTTCGGCGTCTCCGTCATCTATTTCTATATCAAAACCTAATTCTATAGTTTTATCCATGCTGTTGTTGCCTCCATAGTATTTCCAGCCGTTGTTTTTCGCCTGGTAAATCAATGTGCCGAGTGTTAAGTTTGCTTTTCCTGCAGGAGCTCCATTAAACGATTGCCATTTATTCCAGCATTCCTGTTCATCAAATTTGGAGCTTTGCCGGCTCCAGTCGCTGTAAATGCTGTAGTAGCTGTCGCTCTCACTTTTCAAAATCATTCCTGCGCTTGTCCAGTCTTCATAGTCATCCGGGTTTAAGTCGCTCATGTACAAAACCTCAATTACTTTGTCTTCTGGTAGCTTTTCATACATGCTTTGTTTACCTCCATTTCTGCAGTTACCCCTGGCGTCCAGGAGACCTGGGTAAATTTTTCCAGGGGGTTTGTGCTCCTGGTGTTGCTAGTTCATCGTGCGTACGCTTTGATCATACCATGTTTTGGGTTTGGGGATAACCGCCTGCTTGCCATGCCGATAAAACGGCAATGGCAACGCGGTTATAAGTACTTATAATTACTTATAAGTACTTACTGGTTTTTCGATTGCTCTGATTTCAAACAACAACCCCCGATGGTTAAAGCAATGTAAACGCTTAAATGTTACAATGTTTACAACTCCTCAACTACACTAATCCACGGCCTCAACTACACTAATCCACGGCCTCAACTACACTAATCCACGGCCTCTAGACGCCTTGGCAACAGAAATTTTACAAATTATTTTGTGTTTTTCGCCTCAATTTGCTTCCAGTATTCCAGGCAACTTAAATACTTATTGGAGCAAATAAGTCTGTTGTTTCTACCCTTGTATGCCATTAAAATATGTGTCTTCTTTGTCCTTGGCTTGGGTGGATATAAAGCAACGTTGACTAAATACGGTATATTGTCCAGATTGGAGTTTACCGCCTCGATAGCATTATTTAATAACCTGGTTTTGTCCCGGCTTGGGTTCTTGCCGTCAAAATCTACCCTGTATTCTTTCAAGAAATTATCAATATCCAGGCTTAAAAGCCATTGGTTCTTTTTGCTTTTGTTAAGTCTTTGCTGTTTTCCAGATTCTATAAGTTCAATAGCCTTGTAAACGCGTTTTAAGATTTCACCTTGCAGGGCGTAAAATTCGGCTGTGGCGCTTCTTATTCTTTTAGGTGTGTTGTAGCTTTCAAGCGGTATGGTTTGTATCTGTTTGGTTAATAGGGCGCTTTTAACTATTTCTGGCAACCTATGCACCTTATAAATCACTGATTCAACGCCATTATCATCTTCTCGGTATGTGTAACTACCGTAAATAAAGTTTTGCACCTCGCCGGTTTTCTGGTAGTTCTTGAGTAATGCTTCAAGGTCATTGGTAAAACCGCCCCTGTCCAGGTTGTTTTCTGCGTAATATCGGTCTAATTGTCTAAAAACATAAAGCTGGGTTTGTTCTGTGGTGTCCAGGTCTATGGTAGTTTTCATAAAAAGATCAAAACTATCTTTAAAACTCTTGAGTTGTTGGGGTGTAGGGTCTTTAGTGTTAAATAAATGCCTGGTAGCTTCTACGCCTGTAAAACTCCATGGCGCGCTTTCTTGCAATTTGACTATGTCAAATATGGGTATGTCCAGGGTAATAGGCTGGTTGCTGAATATAAACGATAAAATCGTATTGAAAGCCCTTTTCTGTTCGTGTGTGAATGGAGTTAAACCGGCTTTGGTGTTTTCGTTGCTTATTGATTCCTGGTTGAAAGTAACGCCTATCTTGGTTAAAAGCGGGTCTTTCTTTGTTCCCACGTTTATAATATTGTCCTGGTATCCTGTTAATCTTAAGTTTAAATCCCGGTCTATCGTGTTGTTTGGATTAAATAAAGCTGTTGTTGTTTTCTGCAGGTCATTAATTTTAAAGTCCGGGCGTGGAATTAAAGTATTTTCTGTTTCTGGTAATTCTTTCAATTCGTTTAATTCTTCTGTGAAAGCTGGGTTTTTAATAGGCTCCTTGTCTCGTATATCTTCGTAAAACCTTTCTAAAAGCTTAATTAATGCTATTCTTCTTGTCTCGTATTCTTTTAAAACTTTCTGGGTTTCTTCTGTTTGTGCTGTTTCCGGCGGTGTAATTAGCACTTTCTGCTGGTGCTCCTGCAGTTCGTCCAGGAAATAAGCAAAATCGTTTAAATAGGATTCGGCGTCCTGGTGGTCTAGAATTTTATGCAAATTCTCCTCGCCTCTTTTTTTACTGAGTAAAATTACGCCTCCAGATAGTTTAAAATCCTGGTTTCTGTAAAGTTCCAAAATATAGTGATCTATTCGTTCAACCTCCTGGAAATTGTCCAGTATCCAGGAATGTATGCCCTGGTTAAACTTTTCTTCTGGTTCGGCGTATAAGTTAAAATCGATATTAAAGCCGATTCCGTTTTCTTCTTTCTCGTATTTTGCCATGACTGTTACATGGTTTAAGTGTGTAGCGTCAATTACTGGATAGCCTCTTTTATCTACTGTTCTGATTAAATGAAAGCTATATCTTTTAGAATTTTTGTCTTTCATTCGTTCGTTCTCTTTCTGTTGTGGTAAAATGAAATTAGGGTTTTTTCTTAAATGTCTTCATCAAAACCGCTTATTAGG
>CANRHG010000148.1 GCA_947630385.1 uncultured Eubacteriaceae bacterium | reverse complement strand
GCCCGCTTTTTCGTGGGAGCGGCCCCGTTTTTCATAGCTGCTGACTTTCCACATCACAGTTCTCCCCATCCTTTGATCCCCTCTACGTCGAGCGAGACGACATCGCCCGGGGTCGACTGTGAGGTCCTGGCGACGCTCTGTGAGAGCCACTCGAAAAATTCACTGAAATTGAGCCCCTTTAGTTTGAGCGGCGAGCGTTTGGGCGAGAAAAGCTGCAGCGCCCGCATGTCGGCGCGGTCACCGATTCCGATTGGAAAGACGGTCAGTTTCTTTTCTTCGACCATCTTGACGACGCGTTCCACGGCTCTTCTTAACTCGTCTCTTGAGCCGTTCGGGGCGCCGTCGGTCATGAGCACGAGCCAGGGTTGGTAGTAATCCACCCCCTTGGATTTGTACTCGTTTTTACGCGCCTCTAACATATCCAGTGCCATGTTGACGGCTTCGCCCATCGGGGTCATCCCGAAAGCGTTGAGTTTTGGGGGCTTTGGCGAGATCTCGAGGGAAGCGAAATCCTGTTCTTTTTTCGCGTTGCTCCCACCGAAGGTCACGATGGCGATCTCGGCCGAATACAGAGCCGTTTCGTCGTCCTGAATGGCCTTGTAAAACTCGGCCACGCCCTTATTTAGCTCTTCGATCGGCGCGCCGCTCATACTGCCCGAAAGGTCCAGGCAAAGGCAGACCGGAACCCTGGCCGTCGGGTTGTTGACGAGGTCTTCTAAGCGCAGGATCGCTAAGGTATCACCCGTGTCCTCGTCTTCGATCACTTCGGCCTCGACGATGTCGAGGTCGTTTTGTTTTTTTGATATTTCTAGTTCGTTTTTTCCCGGTAGTTTACGCATAATCTCCTACTTTTGGTTGACCAACCAGGACAGGACCTGGTTGATTTTATCTTTTGGTACGTCTTTAAAGAAATGGTCGATGGCTTCTTTGGTCGCTTCCTTTTTTTTGTCCAGCCAGGACGGCTCGGGCTTTCGACCTTTCCAAGCCGTAGGCTCGCTCCCACGGCACTCTACGCAAAGACCACCGACGAGTTCGGAAGCCGGATAGGACTTTTTGCAGCGCTCGCACCGGAGCATCCGCTCCCTACTGGCTGGGGACTCGTAGGCCCTCTTTCGGCAGTCGCTACAAAGCCCGCCTCTAAGCAGATGGGATGGGAAGCTGCGCCCACAAGCCTTGCAACGCGTATTCGCCTTTCCTCTACACTCGGCGCAGAGCCCGTTTTTCATCTGATCATCCGGAACCTCTCTGTGGCAGCTCCGACAGATCAACATCTTTGGCTCGGCCGGAACGCTCTTTTGGATGCGCACAAACGGCGATTTTTCACCACTGACGGACATCTTCGGTGGGGCGTGGTCGGGGATTCCGAGTTTTTTTCTACAGTCCGGACAAAGCCCACCCTGCATCAAAGATGCCTTAAAACTCTTTCGACAGTTTCTGCAGATGAGCTCCCGTTTTTCCTGCTTTTTCTCAAAGGTCGACTTTGGGACGGCTTCGCTCTTACGGCACTCGGGGCAAAGCCCCGCTTTCATCTCGTAGTCCGGAAAACTCCGTCTGCACTTTCTGCAGATGAGGGTTTTTGTCTCAGGCTCGGGCTTTTTTATCTTGTCGTAGCCGTAGACTTTTAGATCCGGCTTTTGAGTGTACCTGGTAGAGCGCCTCGGGGTCCTAGAGGGACGTTTTGCTTCGCGTTTTGGCTTTTCCGCCTTTTCGGGTTCTGGCTTTTTTTCCGGTTCTTTTTTTGGTACCTTCCAGACCGAGCGGTCGCTCGGCCGGTAGTGTTTTGGAAAAAGCGTGAGCGCGTGCGGGTTCTCTTTTAGATACCCCGGGTCTTCCAAAAGCCCCAGGTAAGCCGTAAACAACACTTCCCAGTCCGTTCCCGAGAGCCGGTTTTGCGGGTGGGCGTAACGCTCGCCCTTTTTAAAGCTTTTGTAGAAGGCTTCCTGCAGCGCGTCGGGAAGGTTCGACCAGATATAACCCCAGGGCCCTTTCGGGGTCTTCCCGTTGTAGTTATCGAGGTAGGGGTAAGAAAAGTCCATGCTTTTGATGTTCTGGGCCGGCCCCTCGCCCCCGCGTTTGGAATACGGCGCTTTTCCCGGAAGCAGGATCATGAACATGAGCGTCGCGATGGCGAAGTACTCGTGGTACAAGTTCCTTAAAAACGTTGAAAAACTGATCCCCTGGATCTCCGGGGCCGAGAAGTTCACGGTCCCCATGGGACAGGGAAAATCCTCGATCTGGTAAGAGTCCGTATCGACGAAGTACACTTCCGTGGGCGAGACCACGAGGATGTTCATCGGATTGATATCGCCCATAATGATCCCGTGGCTGTTGAGGAAGTTAATCTTAGATAGAATCGTCAGGCACAACTGCACCAGGTCGTGGCGGTCCCAGTCCGGAAACTTCTTTATAAACAGCTTTTTGATAAAGACCGAACTCTGAAGCTCGGTCCCACGCGCTTTGGGCATCAAAAAGCCGACGGTCTCGTTCTTAGCGTTTTTTAACAGGTCCGTGGGGTAACAGATCCCCGGGTAGTCGATCTTTAGGGTGATCATGCGCTCGAGCTTTTTTAGCTGGCGTTTATTGATGCGCTCTTTTTTATAAATTTTAGCGACTAAGTCCGTGTCCGTCTCGTAGATGTTGCCTTCGGCGCCCGAAGAGATCTTCTTCCCGAGGGTGATACTCCCGCCGGTGTAGTAGAGCGTGTCGCCACTTGCCGGGATCTCACAGCTCACCGGGGTCTCCTGTACGGACGTGAGGTGGCTTGCGATCTCAAAACCCTGGCTTAGGTAATTGGAGCTTTTCGGCAGGATCTTTTCTAGCGGTTGTTCAAGCAGGCGTTTTTTCGGTCTTTCTTTAAAGCGGTATTCTTTTAATATTCCGTTTTTTAGGTAGTACAGCGCCAGTGGGTTTTTCGTCCCCGTCAGCGTAGCCTTTAAGTGCTTTGCCTGGGCCTCGTCCTGCGTGATAAAATCCACCGGAAAACGCTCAAGAAGGCTTTTAAACGCGCTTTCGTATAAATCATCCTTGGAAAAGTCCGAGGCTTCACCGACGAAGACGATCTGGCCGTTTTCGTGGGCGGCTTTTAGCAGTTCCTGGTTTTTTAGCGATTGCTCCGAGCGGTCTTTTTTTAGCTCGCCGTAGGCTTTGAGCGGAACGTAGAGCTTTTTGTTTTTTATGAATTTTTCAAGTTTTGGTGTACGCAGAGAAGAAGAATCGATAAATATTCGGCTGTTTTTTCGCATCTTTTCCTCCAAGTTTAATATACCACGCGTACAAAAAAATTTTACTGAAAAGTGACGCCGTTTTATATAATTATTTCGATGAAAGATATTTTTGACTATATCAAGGGGCAAGATAAAAGCTTTAAGGAGAAAGGCTTTACCGAAGCCGACGCGGTCATTTTGTCGACGATGGCGAACTTAGATATGAGCGACTTTTACCGCGAAGGCGACAAGATGAAACTTAGCGAACTTATCGGCGACTTTCTTTCGGTAACGCCCGAGTCGGAAGCGGTCGAGCTGCGCTTTTTAAAGGCGCTCAGGGACTCGCCGCGCTACGGAAACATTGAAGTCAGCGACGTCGTCCACGAGATCAGTAAGAAGGATGAAAGCCAGTTCGGGGCGATGGTCTTTCACCTACCCGAGGCCCCGTACATCGCCTTTGCCGGTACCGGAACGAGCGTTGTGGGCTATAAAGAGGACCTAAACATGGCCTTTATGGACATCGTCCCCTCCCAGACGCAGGCCGTAAAGTACTTAAATGAGGTAGCAGAGGACCTGCCTGGGAACCTGATCGTCGGGGGCTTTTCTAAAGGGGGAAACCTTGCCGTATTCGCCTCGGCCTTTAGTAGGGACGATATCAGGGAGAGAATTAAGACCGTTTTTGACCACGACGGGCCGGGCTTTAGCGAGCTGATCACAAACGAAGAAAAGTTTAAGGAGATCCTGCCGAGGGTGAAGTCTTACGTTCCCAAGGCCAGTATCGTGGGGCTTATGCTAAATAATGAGATTAAACCCAAGATCATCGAGTCGACCGCGCCGCCGATTGCCCAACACCAACCCTACTCCTGGGTCTTTGACGGGGACGAGCTGCTCGAGATCGAGGATCTGTCGAAGACGTCCGGGATCTTTAAGAAGCTCCAACAGGTGCTTTTTGATGAAACTTCCGAGAAAGACAGAAAATCCGGCATCAACGCGCTGTTTGATATTTTAACAGGCATCGAGCCGGACGATTTCATGGAGTTGTACAAAAAAGGTTTTGGGATCGCCCCGGCCTTTCGCAAGACCTGGAAAAACGCCGAGGATACGACCAAAAAGGAGGTCAAGTCCCTCTTTAAGACGCTCACCAAAACCGCCTTTAAAAGCCTACGTAAAAAAGATTAACCGGCCGCGATCTCGTAGATCTTGTAAATATCGTCGTAGCCCAGATCGCGCAGGCTGTGTTCGACGTGGTCTTTCCCGCCGAGGTTTTCAATTAAGACCGGGATGTCTTCTTTCTTACCGCCAAAGTCGCTAAAGTCACTCGGCATGCCGATCGACGTGAAAAACTCGCGCAGGCGCTTGATCCCTTCTTTGGCCGTGGCTTCCGGATTATCCAGATCCATCGG
>CANRHG010000147.1 GCA_947630385.1 uncultured Eubacteriaceae bacterium | reverse complement strand
GGGCTCTGCCAAGTTCTCAGAAGCCGGGGCGGCCTGCGTGACGCGCTGCATCTGCGCCTACTTTGCCGACCGATTTAACGAAGTGTACTACAACAACGACGGGATCGCGGTCAAAAAAGAGATCCTGTCGGTGCTTCGAAACGCGCTGGCTAAACTCGCCGACGAGATGAACTGTAAGGTCAGGGACCTTTCGAGTACGCTGCTGTGTTGTGCCATAAACGACGGGCATTACATCTTGGTTCACATCGGTGACGGCGTGATCGCGGTCGAAAAAGACGGACGGGTAAAGCCCGCTTCGCTTCCAAAAAACGGGGAATACCTGAACCAAACGACCTTCGTCACTTCGTCGGAAGCCCCGATTGTCATGAACCTCTATAGGGGAAAACTTGACGATATCGAAGGCTTTCTGTTGATGAGCGACGGGACCGCCGCGGCTCTGTTTGACAGGAGGAGTCTAACGCTCGCGCCGGCCGCAAAGAGCCTTTTTGACTGGACGCGTGACTTTACCCAGAGTACCGTTGGTGAAAACTTAAAAAAGAGCTTTGATTTGGCAATTAGCAAAAAGACGACCGACGACTGTTCGATGATCCTTTTAAAACGGAGTGCGGACTCGCGAACGCTTCCCTTGCCCCATCTTGCGCTCAGCGACAATTGTTCGTAAAAAACGGATTGTAAACGTTTATTTTTAAGTAAATTTTAAGTATAATAGTTAATATATTTAAAAGCCATCACCCAACTCTTCTTTAACCGGAAAATTTAAATCTAACCGTAAAACGGGCCAAAGTCCCATCCTTTCTTTTTCACGCGTCTTTATTATGGGCATTTTACAATCGTAAATTTCCTTAGGGGATTTGTATGCTTTTTTGACCCGACGGCTTTGTTTGGTACGACCCAACTTACGCATAGGCCCAGTTCTCATCTTTTACTTAAATTTTTGGTTAAAAAAGATTTAAAGGGTAAATATTGTATTGTTGTCGGCCCAAAGTATTCGAGAACACGCTTCTCACGGTGGCGGTCGTAAGCTGCGTTTAGGAAAAGTTAACGTGAAGGTTTTGTCGGGCAAGCAAGAACTTTCTTAGTCAGAAATATGATTAAACGACAAAAAATTGGATAAAATACACTTAAGCGCAGATATGACCCGCTTAAAAATTTAACTGGAGGTGTAAGATGGTCACAAAAGAAACGACATTTGAAGACATTGAACGCTTTTTTCCACTTACAGACGCTGTATTTAAGGAACTGGGAATGGGTCATGTTGGAACACAACAAGCCTATTTTGATACTGTAGGTGAAAGCGCGATCGCACACGGATTCGATCCGCAGTACGTTGTCGATGCGATCAATAAAGTATACCAAAATAAATATTAAGAAGCTCTAGTTCTACTAGGGCTTTTCTTTTTCGAAAAAAATTTCGGGAAGAGTCTTGACTGAATCCCCCAAAGGTGGTAGACTATTAAAGTTGACTTTTGCGGATTTGGCGGAATTGGCAGACGCGCTAGATTTAGGATCTAGTATCGATTCGATGTGGGGGTTCAAGTCCCTTAATCCGCACCATTTAGCCTATTACTGTAATTGTACAGTTCGCATAAATTAGGCCCTCGAAAGAGGGCCTTTAATTTTTCTCATCTCTAATATCCCGGATTTCCATTTTCTTATCCAAACCTACCGTGCAAAGCAGGTCGTAGATCTCCTTACTTGGATGTCTTATGATCACCTTACGTCTTAACCATCTCGGCTTGTTCAAGGAAAGTTGAAGGACTCGTAGTCCATCGCTTGAAAGGTATTCCAGATTCTTAAAGTCAAAGATAACCGTTTTCATCTTATCGTCCATCAAATTTTTCAGTGTTTTCTCGAGCTTTGGTGAGGTTTCTACGTCTAATCTCTTATCGACGGTTATTTCCATCCGGTCCTCATCGATAATGTAATGTACTTGCATTTTCACCTCCTCAAGTTCCAATTTTCCGGTTTAAAAAAGCTGGAAAAAACAATGAAAAAAAGATTACCATAAAAGATGTAATTTGTCACATAACTGCAGGTGATCTTTAAAGCCGTTTCGGTTTTACCCGTTTAAGTGCCAATTGACGAGTTTCTTCTGCAGAGTATTAAAATACTTTCGGCTGATCGGGATACGGTTTTTGTTGAGCAAAATGGCCTCGTGGTCCTGGATCGCGTAGATTCCCGGAATCGACACAATGTATGAGCGGTGGATCTGAAAGAACTGGTCTTCGGGCAGAAGATCTTTTATATCCTTAAGCGAGATCCGGATCGTCTCCGTCATCGAGTCCGTATAATTTACCGTCAGTTCTTTGTTGATGATCTCAAAATACAGTACCCGGTTTAAGTCTAAGGCCAGCGTCTTTGACGGCGTCTCTATCGTGATGATTTGGCTGTTTCCGTTATTGTAGGCCCGAAGCACTGCTTCTTCGAGCTTTTGTTCATCGACGGGCTTTAGAATGTAAGCTTTGGAATCGATCGTATAACCTTCGAGGGCAAATTCCTGGGAGTTGGTAATGAAAATAATGTCGACGCCGTTTTTAGATTCTCTAAGCTTTTTAGCGTATTCCATGCCATTATATTCGTCACCGTCAAAATAAATATCGAGCAAAATCAGATCCAATGGCTCTTCCAGTGGATCGTCCACAAAATTTTCCAGTCGATTCAAATTATCAAACGTTTCGATCTTAATCTGAAGTTGATTGGATTTAGCGATATTGTTGAGCATCTTTATCAATTCTTTACGAAAACCCGGCTCATCTTCACAAATGCCGATTCTATAGCTCATAAATTTTCCTCTTAAGATAGCAATTTAAGTTCCCAGAAAATCCAAATCGTTTCCTGGCGTACACAGGTTGATCAAAACCTTAAACAACCTATTATCCGCGTCAAATTCAATAAATCCGTTGTATTTCCGAGTCACGTCTTTCATAACGCCGATACCGATACCGTGTTTTTCCATAAACGTGTTCTGTTTGTTAGAGATAAACTGGTTTCCACTACGAATGACGCTTTCTTTTTTGTAAGTATTGTCGCACTCAATGACCAAAAAATTTTGGTTTTGTTTGATCGTCAGTTCGACGATCCGGTTATCCGATCGTTTATCCACGGCTTCTATGGCGTTATCTAGCAAATTGGAGATAAGCTCTATAAGGTCCACGTCTTCCATGCCGATCTTATTGGCAACAGCGATATCCGGCTTAAATTCGATGCCCATCTCTTTCATCCGCTTGTCGTAATCGCTTAATAAAAGATTAAGCAGATTGTCTGCACCAAAAATCTTTACGGATAAGGTGCTCTCAAAATCGGTCAACTCGTTTAAATATTCTTCGGCAGCGGCGTAATCCTTATCTCTCAAATACAGCTGTATGGCGAATAGGTGATGGCGAATTTCGTGACGGACTTTTCTGATCTCTGTTAAGTACTGGCTTTCAAGCTTATAACTTTTGGCCAGAAATTCCCATTTGGCCTGGTTTCTTTCGTTAATACGTTCTTCTCTGATAACGGTAAAAATCCAATAGTAAAGAAGAAAAACGAAAAAGAACAACGCGCTAATAAAAATATACAGAGTATAGGTTGGGTCTAAATCCGTAACGTAAGGCAACTCATAGAAGACCATTAAGAAAATGATTATCCCGAGTTCAATTACCGTCAAAGTTTTCCAAATTTTTGGACTGATCTCGGCTTCAAAACACTCCCGAAATCTATCCATAAGTTTTAGTAAGGGGATAATTAAGATCCCATTTAAGATCAGATAATGAATGATGTCATTAAAAGTGTATAAGATTTCACCGTTTTGATAAACGTTAGTAAAATAATTGATAACTCGGTTTGTGATCTCTATGGCAAACCCATAGTTCATCCCAAGTAGAAAAATAAATAATTTGTATATGGTCTTGGCATTGATTCCGACAAGATAAATGACCATCAACAAAAGAAGAGATAAGATAAAAACGAAATCGGAAATACCAAGGTATTCGGAAAACTGTCCGCCACCGAGGAGATACTCCCTCGCGACCATAACCGCCCAAATAATTGAGGTCAAAAGTATAGTAAGGGCGATGATGGTGTAAAAAAGCCGATTAGAGCATTTAAATTGGCCGCGAAACGGATAAATACAGATGACCGCTACCGGGACGATTTGAAGGTAAAATCCGAGCAACCATAGAATTATAATAAGAAACGGACTTCCACCTAGAAGCACGCTTGTAAAATCAGGAGAAACCAAATTTAACTACCCACCTAAATATTTTGTTGACCTAGGATTATATTTTAAACAATAAATTTATCTTTTATATTATAACCTAAGAGACCAAGTGCTAACCAATTGCCAGTTTTTAAGTGGGAATTTGCATTTGAGTTTAAGCAAATGAGCTTATAAAATTTCCTTTCTGGTCGCTTCGAGATAATCAAAAAGCACTTAAGAAGGTGCCAATACTGAAAAGACAAAATTTGACTTTATCCTGAATTCTACCGTTGTTATAAATAGTCTAAAATGTCTATCTACTGATTCCGGATTCATCCTGCCTCCTTTTGGGAAGAAATCATAACTGAACTTTTCCTACTCGGATGGTCTGGCAGTCCCCCGGCTTGAATTCCCGGCAACGGACCGGTA
>CANRHG010000146.1 GCA_947630385.1 uncultured Eubacteriaceae bacterium | reverse complement strand
CAGCGCTTCGGCCTGTGCTTCTTCCTGGCGTTTTTGTTCTTCTTCTTGCTCGGCGATTTGCTGTTGTTGTCCGACGTAGGCCTGGACGCCAAAAAAGGCGAACACGAGCACGACCGCCAGTACCCCAAGGAAAATTCCGAGTGTTTTTTTCACTTTAAACCCCTACGAGTACCGGAAGTACCATCGGGCTGCGCTGCGTCTTATCGTATAAATAACGCTGAACCGAGCTGCGAATCGCCGACTTTAGCTCCGCCCAGTCCGAGACCTGACGCGACTTGCAGTGATCGAGCGCTTTTGAGACCTGTCGTTTGGCTCCGGCGATTAAGTCTTCGCTCTCTTTGACGTAGACAAACCCGCGAGAGATCACGTCGGGGTTTCCCACCGGACGGCTTCCAGCCATCTTTTGGATGACGATAAAGAGCCCGTCTTCCGAGAGGCGTTTTCTGTCCCCTAAGACGATGCTTCCGATATCCCCGATGCCGAGCCCGTCCACCAAGATGTTCTCGCTCGAGACGGTCTCTTTGATGACCTTGGCCCCGCGTTTGTCGAACTCGAGTTCCTGTCCGTTTTCTAGGATAAAAATATTTTTGGTATCAAGCCCCAGATCGTTGGCCAGTTGTTTGTGGTGCATGAGCATCCTCGACTCGCCATGGACCGGAACGAAGAATTTCGGCTTGACGAGCGCCTGTATGAGTTTTAGGTCCTCTCTGCTGGCGTGGCCTGAGACGTGAGTGTTGGCGACTTTGTGGTAGACGACGTCGCACCCTTTTTGAATGAGCTTGTTGATGACTTCCCCGACGAGGCGTTCGTTCCCCGGTACGGGCGAAGCCGAAAGTATGATCGTATCGTTCGGCCCAACGTCAAGGTGGGCATGGTCTCCGTTTGCCATACGCCCGAGCGCCGCCATGGGCTCACCCTGCGAGCCGGTCGTGATGACGACCAGATCTCTCGGTTTATAGTTTTTCATCTGCGAGATGTCGATGATCGTGTTCTTCGGCACCTTCAGGTAGCCCAGATCCTGGGCAACTTCGACCATGCTCTCCATGCTGCGCCCGTTGATGACGACTTTGCGGTTAAAGGCGGCCGCGGCGTCGATGACCTGTTGGATACGGTGGATGTTCGAGGCGAAGGTCGTGACGATAAAGCGGTTTTTAGAGCCGCGGAAGTAGTTAAAGAAGGTCTCCCCGACCGTGGACTCGCTCCCGGTAAAGCCCGGCTCTTCGACGTTGGTCGAGTCGGTAAGGAGCAGGTCTACCCCCTCGCTTCCGAGTTCGGCAAAGCGCTGCAGGTTGATCGGCTCTCCGTCCACGGGCTGGTAGTCGATCTTAAAGTCCCCCGTGTGGATGATCGAGGCGGCCGGCGTCTTGATGGAAAAGGCCACCGACTCCGGATGCTGTGGGTGACTTTGATCGGTTCGATCTCAAAATCCCCGATCTTAAAGCGCTCACCCGGTTTTATGACGTTTAGCTCCGCCTTTGAGAGCAGGTTGTGTTCGATGAGTTTCTTCTCGATCAGCCCCATCGTGAACTTCGTCGCGTAAACCGGGATGTTGGCTTCTTTTAACAGGTAAGCGATCCCGCCGATGTGGTCTTCGTGACCGTGGGTGACGATCAGGGCCTTGATCTTGTTTTTGTTCTTTCGTACGTAATCAAAATCGGGCAGCACGATATCGACCCCGGGCATGCCTTCGTCCGGGAACTTCAGCCCACAGTCGACGATGATGGCCTGGTTTTTGTATTCGAAGACGGTCATGTTTTTTCCGATCTCACCCATACCGCCGATCGGGATCATACGTATTTTTTCTCTGTTTGATTTTCTACGGATCTTTGATTTGTGAACGTAAGGGGCCGTATGTTTTTTGTTGTGCCCTTTCTTACGTGGTCGCTGATTATTTTCTTTCATTCTTCCTCCTCATTCGGAAGATACAGGTCGATCGCGTCCTGGACCGTTTTGAGAAGATCTTTGTCTTTTAGCATGAGCAGGGTGTCTTCGTCGACGAGTTCAAACGGATAAAGGCTTCCGTTGTTGTCTTTAAGTACGAGGACGGTGTGATCGAATTCCCCGTCGTTGATGTCGAGGCGTAAAACTTCCAGTCCTTCAAACGTGTTTCCGTCTTCGTCTTGCAGTAAAAATCTAACGGGTGTTTGCATCAATGTACTCCTGTAATATAATCTGCGCGGCGACCGTGTCGATGACTTTTTTCTTATCTTTATACTTTTTTCCACCGCGCTTTAAGATCTCGTCGGCTTCGAGGGTGGTCAGGCGTTCGTCGACGTACTTTATCTCTTTTAGTCCCAGCGCGTTTTTTAAAAAGCCGGCGTAATTTTTGGCTTTACGGGTCTGGGAAGACTCGCTCCCGTCCATGTTGAGCGGGAGCCCACAAACGAGGGTCTCAACGTTAAACTGTTCGACGACGTCCCCAAAAAAGCTCAAATCGTCCTCTCTGGTTCCTCTCTTGTACGTCCTGTACGGCTGGGCCGTAAGCCCAAGCGGATCGCTCACGGCAATACCGATGTAGCGGTCGCCGATGTCCAGTCCCAGCAAACGTTTTGTAATCAACTGTATCTCCTTAATTTTAAAAGAAGCTATATAATCTTTAGGCAAAACTGAGGGCATACGCTCGAACAGTACCCACAGGTCAGGCATCTCTTGCGGTCCACGTGCGCTTTTTTATCCTTAAGATACAATGCGTTCTGATGGCAGCGCGCAACGCACCTGCCACAGCCCTCGCACCAGTCTTCGATAAAAAGCTCGCGAGGCTCTTTTCTTAGCTCTTCCAAAGTCTTTCCGACTTCTAAGCCTTCAAAAAAGTCGACGTTGGCGTCGATCTCGCGTACGGAGCGCATCCCGATAGCCGCCGAGTCGATCAGGCCTTCCTCAAAAAGCCTTTTCGCGTAGTCGAGACAAGCCCTATTTTGACCGATAAGGTTTCCACCGCCAAAAATCTTCATCGCGTAGATTCCCTTTTTATCTCTGACAGAGCGGATGGCTCCGAGCATATCACGCGCCGTACCGTCTTCGATACCGAGCCCGTCTTTGTTGATCATGGGAAAGACGACGTCAAAGCTGTCGATTTTCCCGCTGTCTTTTACGGCCCGTACGCGGTGCGTCGAGATCCCGGTAGCCCGGATCTTTCCCTGCTCTTTGGCCTTTAATAACGCCTCTACGGCGTCCCAGTGCCCGCGAAAGGTGTGTTCCGACTCCTGCTCGTGAAGCAGAAACAGGTCGATGTAATCGCGTCCAGTCCCCCTTAGGGCCTCTTCGAGCGAGTCCATGAGCCCGTCGTAGCTGTAGTCGTAAGAGCGTGAGCAGACGATAAGATCCGGGTGCTTTTTAAGCAGTTCTTTAAGATAGGGGTAGGTCCGGTAGAGCTTCGCGGTATCAAAAAAATTTATCCCGCGCTCTACCGCGTGTTCGAGCAGGGCCACCCCGTCTTTAAGACTTAAGTTTTTTTGTAGCGGTCCGATCGGTAACGTCCCAAAACATACGGGCGTAACGTCGATGCCGGTTTTTCCTAAAGGACTTCTTTTCATTTAGCCAAATCCTCCGTAGAGGACTTGATAAACAAAAAGAAAGCTCCCGGATAGCTTTCCGAGAGCCAGTTTATAAGCTATTTAAATAACGTTTAACCAGTTCCTCTAATAATTCATCCCGTTCCAATTTCTGTATCAAACCTCTGGCGTTATTAAAACTCGTGATATAAGTCGGATCGCCGGACATGACGTATCCTACGATTTGGTTCACTGGGTTATAGCCTTTTTCGATCAGTGCTTCTTGAACGGTTTTCATGATGTTATCCAGACGTTCAGCCTTTTCTTGACCGACATCAAAAGTAATCGTGCCAACTGAAGTTTGATCCATCCGACAACCTCCTTAAATTATAACTGAGGTTATTATATCCTATGAAATTTAATTTTAATTAAGATTTTAATCAATTTCGCCCGATAAAGCGCGATTGATTTGAATTTTCGCCTGATTTAAGGCTTCGTCGAGCTTGGAGACGTCTTTTCCTCCGGCCTGGGCCATGTCGGGACGCCCGCCGCCACCGCCTCCGGTGATCTTGGCGGTCTCTTTGATAATGTTGCCCGCGTGGAATCCTCTTTTGACGAGGTCTTTGGTGGCCGAAGCGATAAAGTTGATCTTTCCACCTTTTTCGACGGCCAGCAGTACGGCTCCGGAACCCATCTTGTCGCGGAGTTTATCGGAGATCTCTCTGAGTTCGGACGGCTCGACGTCTTTTAAGCGGGTGATGACCGCTTTGTCTCCGGAGTCGAGCGTGACCGTGTCCTTTAAGAGCTCGTCGACGAGGTTTCCCGCGCTGGCGCTCTTAAGTTTTTCGATCTCCTTATCCTTGCTCTTTAGCTGCTTTTCGAGTTCCAAGATCTTGGCGCTTAGGTTTTCCGGCGTCGTCTTGGCACTTTCGGAGGCTTCCTTTACGGTGTCTTCGAGCTCTTTGGTGTACTCATAGGCGTTCATCCCCGTGACGGCTTCGATCCTACGCACCCCCGCGGCTACGCCGCTTTCGCTCTTGATCTTAAACAGTCCGATGTTGGCCGTATTTTCAACGTGACAGCCCCCACATAGCTCGGCCGAAAAGTCCCCGGCCTGAATGACGCGTACGATGTCCCCGTACTTTTCCCCGAACAGGGCCTGGGCCCCGAGCTTACGGGCTTCGTCGATCGGC
>CANRHG010000145.1 GCA_947630385.1 uncultured Eubacteriaceae bacterium | reverse complement strand
TTTTGATCTTTTTGAGTGGAACTGTAGCCACGCGTCTGTTCAGACTTTAAAAAATTCTGTAGCCTCTTAAGAATGATATTAGGACAGGATAATACTATTCTTACTTCTAATTCTTCTAAAGTATTAGAAAAAAGAGTAACTGCAGACTACAGTCAAATAAGCGACTTCCTCATTTGGTAGGGCTTTATTGTATTTTTGATCGTCTTCGAAACTTTCATTCGATTCTTTATTTTTGGCTTGCTCCAAAATCTTATCGTAAACTTCAATAACGTCATTACTGATAACAACCTGGGTCTATGGACCCGTGATAACTGCTATAACTCCCGGGATTTTCTTAAGACCTTCGATATCGGCTTTGGAATTGTCCTTCAGTGAAAAACGAAGACGGGTGAAACAGTGTTCAAAATAGACTATATTTTTGACTGTGCCAATTTTTTCAAGAATTAGACTAGCAAAAATTATAATGAATTCGTTTACATAATTTAAGCTTTCAAATTATAAAAAATTTTGAAATTCTTTCCTTTCTAAGTAGGTTCTTGAAGAAAGGAAAAAATTGTTTTAAAATTAAATTTTAAAGCGAAGATAAAAGACACGAGTTAATGACAGAGAAAAGATCAGTAGCTGGAAGATCTTGATTGACTTACCACTTTTTGAGCAGGCCGAGGAAATGCGGTCCGGTTGATCCCGATAACGATCGTAAAAAGCGGGCTTTTTAGCCAAGCTGAGTGGAACCACGTTAAAATCGTCTCAGTGCCTTTACGGGTACTGGGATTTTTTTTTGAGGAGAATACATGCAAATAACTTTAAAAGACGGATCCATAAAAGAGTATCCGGAAAAAACAACGGTCTATGAAATAGCCGAGAGCATCTCGCCGGGTTTAGCGAAAAATACGCTCGCGGCTACCGTCAACGGAAAAGACGTCGATATCCGATATCCAATCGAAGAAGACGCTACGGTCGAATTTTTAAACTTTGATACGCCCCAGGGGAAGCACGCTTTTTGGCATTCGGGCTCCCACCTGATGGCCCAGGCGATCAAAAGGCTTTGGCCGGACGCCCAACTGACGATCGGGCCGGCCATTGACAACGGTTTTTACTACGATATCGACTTAGATTATACGCTCACGCCCGACGATTTAGAAAAAATCGAAGCGGAAATGAAAAAAATCGTCAAGGAAGCCCCTCCGATAGAACGTTACGAACTTTCAAGACAGGAAGCGCTGGACTGGGCCGAAAGGGAAGGGGAGACCTATAAGACCGAACTCATCAATAACCTTCCCGAAGACGAGGTCATTTCTTTTTACGGCCAGGGGGAATGGGCCGATCTTTGCGCGGGACCGCACATTAAAAGCCCGTCCCAAATCAAAGCCTTTAAACTGACGAATCTCGCTGGCGCCTACTGGCACGCCGACGCGAACAATAAGATGCTCCAGCGCATTTATGGAATCGCCTTCCCGCAAAAAAAGCAGTTAAAAGAATACTTACACCGGCTTGAGGAAGCTAAAAAGAGAGACCACAGAAAACTGGGAAAAGAGCTCGATCTGTTTTCCATGCACGACGAGGGTCCGGGTTTTCCGTTCTTTCATCCTAAAGGCATGATCGTTCGAAACGAACTCGAACAGTTCTGGAGAGAAGAGCACGCAAAACGCGGGTACGACGAGATCAAAACACCGATTATGTTACACTCAGAGCTCTGGCACCGTTCCGGACACTGGGATCACTATAAGGAAAATATGTACTTCAGTGAAATCGACGGCAATGAATTTGCGATCAAGCCGATGAACTGTCCGGGTGGGATGCTCATTTATAAGACCAAAAGCCATTCGTACCGCGATTTGCCCCTGCGTATGGGAGAGCTCGGACACGTCCACCGGCATGAACTCTCAGGAGCCCTTCACGGTTTATTCCGCGTCCGCACCTTTACCCAGGACGACGCCCATATCTTTATGACGCTCGATCAGGCTAGAGATGAGATCAAAAGCGTGATTGACCTCGCCGACGATTTTTACAATCTCTTTGGCTTTAAATATAAAGTAGAATTGTCTACAAAACCCGAAAACTCGATGGGGACCGACGAAGAGTGGGAGATCGCCACTCAGGCCTTAGAACAAGCTTTGATCGATAAGGGAATCGACTATACGATCAATCCGGGAGACGGCGCGTTTTATGGTCCAAAAATTGACTTCCATCTAGAAGACTCTATCGGAAGAACCTGGCAGTGCGGAACGATCCAGTTGGACTTCCAGCTTCCCGAACGTTTCGATTTGACTTACGTCGACAGCGACGGTCTTAAGAAACGCCCGGTCGTCGTCCACCGTACGATCTACGGCTCAATCGAACGCTTTATGGGGATCCTGATCGAACACTTTGCCGGACGTTTCCCGTTTTGGCTGGCTCCGGTTCAGGTTGAGATCATTCCGGTAACGGACCGCCACAACGACTTCGCCTATGAACTGGAAGCGGAGCTAAAGGAAAATGGGATCCGCGCGGAAGTTGACGCAAGAGACGAAAAAATCGGCTATAGGATCCGACAGGCACAGGTCCAACAGGTTCCGTTTATGCTCGTAGTCGGGGATAAGGAAGTAGAGGGAACGAGTCTTACGGTCCGTAACCGCGACACGAACAAGCAGAGCGTGATGGAAAGAGACGCCTTTATCAAGGGGATCAAAGAACTAAAAGACTCCAAGAGCTTAAGCCTCGATTTAGAATAACCATTCTAATTTGAAATTTTGTAAGACCGGTGAGCTCATTTGACGTTTGTCGGTCTTTTTGGTAAACTTTCTGTAATGGCTCTTTATTATTGAAGATTCGTTAATGCTCACCCAACGAACTTAGCTGTAGTCGGCTTTGTTTGGGGCGACGAGATAGGAATCGAAACAAACGCGAAGAAGACGGCTCAACCTGGGCAGTTAATTCGTTGGCCACAGCAATAGCAGTTTTTAAAATAAAGGGAATGTTAAAAAGTTGACTTTTTACAAGACAGAGCTTATTGGCTGTTGTCGTAACCTTTGAGCAGTCGGTGCTTTAAAGTCCGGGCCAAAGGTTTTTTTATTTACATAGTTTTTTTGTAAAGCAAAGTGGGGACACAACTTTCGTTGCGTCCCCACTTTGCTTTTAAAGATAAATTTTTCAATACATTTTATGCGAGAATTTATTTTTTATTAAAATTTTTCTTGAAACTTTTACGAACTTTTCGTATAATGTTACATTGTATTAAGCAGAAGTTGTCCGCTTCTCACCTAGTAAATCTAAGATTTTCGGGTATGATGACGTAAATAATAGCAGGCGGATTTTTCTGTCTGCTTTTTTTATTTCAAAATTCAGGAGGTAAAGGAAAATAGCAAAAAGATTTCGTCATGAAATTAACGGACAGATCCGTGATCGAGAATTAAGGGTAATAGGACCCGACGGCTCAATGTTAGGAATCATGAGTAGAAATGAAGCGCTTCGTCATGCCAATGAAGCCGATTTGGATCTTGTTAAAGTTTCACCTAATGCCAAACCGCCGGTATGTAAAATCCTCGACTATGGAAAATTTAGATACCAAGAGGTTCGCAAGCAAAAAGAAGCCAAAAAGAATCAAAAGACCGTCGTCGTAAAAGAAATTCGTATGTCGGTACGGGTAGAAGAACACGATTTGGAAGTAAAAGCCAAGGCTTGCCGTAAATTTCTTCAACAGGGAAACCGCGTCAAAGTTTCGGTGCGTTTCCGGGGAAGAGAGATGGCCTATACGGATCGTGGGAGACAACTTTTAAACAATTTTGCGGACCGCGTTTCCGAGTACGGAAACATCGACAAAAGTCCGAAACTTGAAGGAAGAAATATGAGTATTTTCCTGACTCCAAAAAAATAATAGAAAAGAGAGAACCGTAATGCCAAAAATGAAAACAAGAAGAGGGGCTGCCAAACGTTTTAAGATCAAAAAGTCTGGTGTGATCAAAAGATCGAAAGCCTATCACAGTCATATCTTAAACAACGAACACAAACGTCCAAAACGGAAAAGAAAATTACGCAAAGCTACATACGCGGTTCCTGCCAATAAAAAAGTTATCCGTAAGATGCTAGCGAAGTAAGGAGTAATCGATGAGAATAAAAAAAGGTAAAGCCGCCCAGGAAAGACATAAGAAAGTCTTGAAGATGGCCAAGGGCTATTATGGAGCAAAAAGTAAATTATACCGGACCGCGAACGAAGCCGTCATGCGCGCCCTTCGCTCTTCTTACCGTGGCCGTAAAGAAAAGAAACGAAACTTCCGGAGACTCTGGATCACCAGAATCAACGCTGGCGTAAGACAATATGGTTTGAATTATTCAAGATTCATGCATGGGCTTAAACTAGCCGGAGTAGCGATCGACCGGAAAATGTTGGCCGATTTGGCGATGAACGATCCGGTGGCTTTCGAAAAATTGGTTGAAGTCTCAAAAGCGAAATTAGCTTAATCCCAACGTTGCGTTGGGATTTTTTTATGCTATTATTTCGGTTTTGGTATAATATTTGTTTGATACAAAACTCAATTATCTCTTAATTGATTTATTTTAAGCCGATACTTACCGTATAGATAACTTTAAATAAAGGATAAACCAAACGTTCGTTGTGCGGTTTAAAGTCAAACGTAAATGAAAGATCAAAATAAAAGAAAGGATTACACAAAGCCAAGACTTCGCTCAAAACTCACACTGGAGCAAATCTCTAAATCTTTAACGTCAAGTCAACTGATTTTTCTTGGTTTTGGGATCATCGCTTTTATTGGAGCGGTTATTCTGATGCTTCCGATTAGCAACAATTACGGTTTTTGGACCAATCC
>CANRHG010000144.1 GCA_947630385.1 uncultured Eubacteriaceae bacterium | reverse complement strand
ATGTCGGCTCCGGCTCGGGCGTGAGATAGGGCGGTGTTTGATAGAGTTTCTAAGGTACGCTTTCGGTCGATCCCTCCACTTTCGTTAAAAAAGCAACAATGCCCATCGCTTTTGTACTCGCAAAGGCACACGTCCGTGATCACGTAAAGATCCGGATACAGTTCCTTGATTCTTTTTACCGCCTTTTGTACGACACCGTCTTCGATAAAAGCGGGGCTCGCCACTTCGTCCTTATTTTCCGGGATACCAAAGAGCAGGACCGAACGGATCCCGGACGCTACGATCTTCCCTAGTTCTTCTTCGAGCCGGTCGACGCTGTAGCGGTACTGTCCGGGCATGCTCGGGATCTCTTCTTTTAACCCCTCGCCTTCTATAATAAAAAGTGGGTAGATAAGATCGTCCGTGTTCAGGCTCGTCTCGCGTACGAGCGAGCGGATGGACGGATTTTTTCTAAGTCTCGTCGGTAGATTCATAATATTTTTTTATGGCCTCCGTTAAGCCGTCGATCGTGTAACTTTCTGCCTGCGCGGCCGTATCAAGTCCCGCTTCCCGGACCGTATCGCTCGTGTTGGGACCGATTGAGAAATAATCGACGGGCATGTCTTTTCCAAACGTATTTAGAAAACTTCGGACCATCGACGAACTCGTAAAAGCTACGCCGTCGATCTCACCGCGCGAAAGCTTTTTGTATATGGCCTCGCTGTCCTCTTTGGTCGCGCCGGCTTCGTAGATAAAATATTCGCTAACGGGACAGACTTCTTCTAAAGACGTTTTAAGTACGGGCCTAGAGCCCTTAGCGTGAACGAGAAGAACGCGGTCTGTAGGCTTTAAATCCTTTTTTATAAGCCGCGCCAGGTCCTCGGCACGGTAGGTGTCCGGATGGAGCGCTCCAACCCCGTAGGCCTCAAGCGCTTTTTTCGTCGCCGGCCCGATCGCGTAAAAACGTCCGTTTTTGTAAGTCTCAAAGCCCACGTCTTTTCCAAACAGATCCACACCGTTTTCGCTCGTAAAGACGAGGTGGGTGTAACTCTCTTTATCCTCTTTTAGCCGCCCGACCTCATCCCGGTCCTCTACGATCTCAAGTAAGGGGAATTCTATGGGCTCTAGTCCCCGCTCTTTTAGCGCTTTAGACAACTTTCCCGCCTGTTTTCTACTTCTAAGGACTAAGATCTTCTTTTTTGTTAGCTTATTATGCAGCTTCACGTTTTCCCCGACCACGATAAGACCCGGCGCCTTTACGTCCCGGTCCCTGGCTTTTTTAACGATCGTCTCTAACGTCCCGGTCGTCACGCGCTGACTCTTTAAGGTCGCGTTTTCAATGACGGCCGCGGATGTATGTGGGTCTTTCCCGTTATTTATGAGCCCGTCTGCGATCGTCTCAAGTTTTGTAATTCCCATCACAAAAACGAGCGTACCTTTAAAACGGGCCAGCGTGGAATAGTCCGGCGGTGGACCGCCCTTTTTGGTCTGGGCCGTAACGACCGCAAAGGCGTTGTTGTTCTCTCTGTAGGTCAGAGGAATTCCGGCCGTTACGCTCCCGCCGGTGACCGAGGAAATGCCCGGCACGACTTCGACCTCGATTCCCCGCCCGATTAGAAACAAAGCTTCCTCGACGCCGCGCCCGAAGACGTAGGGGTCGCCCCCTTTTAGCCTTACGACTTCTTTTCCTTGTAGCGCGAGCTCATAAAGAAGCTCGTTGATCTCGTCCTGTTCTTTGACGTGATGGCTTCCGCGTTTTCCGACGTAGATACATTCAGCTTCCGTCTGCGATAAGATCTCGGGATCCAGTAGCGCGTCGTAGACGATTACGTCCGCCGATTTTATCTTTTTTAAAGCTTTTAAGGTTATAAGTTCCGGATCTCCCGGGCCACACCCGACAAGGCAGACTTTACCGGGTCTCTTAAGTTGACCGGCGAGCGCCCTTGCGGCCCCTTCCAACTCGTTTTTATCCGTAAGACTCACCTCTTTGTGTCTGTCCTTTAAAAAGGCACGAAAACGGTAAACGCCGTCTTCTTCGGTAAGAAGCGCCCCGACCGGTACTTCACAATCCACCCCGAGCTCTTCCAAAAAAGCGCGCTCGGTCTTAGCCTGAAGCCCGGTAAAGGCGTCCCCACTACGCGATAACATCCGGTCGAGTGCCTTATCGCTTTCTCTGATCTCAATTCCTAAAATCCCCTGTCCCGGTGAGGGAAGAACGTCGAGTTCGACCGCCTCCAGCCCGTCTTTCCGAGGGTCGTATCCGATCCGGTCGAGGCCGGCGCGGGCCAGAACGATGGCGTCAAAGTCCCCTTCTTTTAGCTTCTTCACCCGCGTCGGGACGTTTCCGCGAAGGGGGAGGAGCTTTGCCTCAGGAAAAAGTTCTTTCATCTGTAGTTTTCGCCGCTCACTCGAGGTCCCGATCCGCCTGACCGGCCGGCTTTTTACGAGCAGCACGTCGTGGTAATCGGCCCTTTTAGGTGGGGCCTCGATCAGTTTTAAACCGGGAGCGAGCTTACCCGGAAGATCCTTTAGGCTATGAACGGCTAGGTCGATCTCCCCACAAAGAAGGGCTTCTTCCAGCGCGCCCGTAAACACACCCTGGTCGGAAAACTTCGTGAGCTGCGTCTTTTGGTCGCTGTCCCCATGGGTCGTGATCACTTTGATCTCAACCTCGATTTCGGGACTTGCTTTAAGGAGTTTTCTTTTAACCGACTCCGCCTGCACCAGGGCAAGCTTCGAGCCCCGGGTTCCGAGTATGTATTTATTTTTCAAGGTAATCTTCCAGTTGTTTCATACTTAAATCCTCTAAAATTTTTGGATCCTCTCCCTTCTCCCTACAGCGCATCCTGGCTTTTTTCATCAGCTCAAAGCGCCTGAGCCAACCGCCTTTTAACTCCTTTCTTATGTGCTCCGTAAAAAGCGCGGTAAAACCCGGAGAGGCCCCACCGGTCGAGACCGAAACCGTCAGTCCGTCCTCACAAAAACTTCCAGGAAACGAAAAGTTGCCGTAAGCGCTAAAACCTACACTGTTTAAAAGGGGAACGCCGGCTTCCCCGGCGGCCTTTAAAATCCTATCGTTTAGCTTTTCATCGTCTGTCGCCGCGACCACGATGTCCACGCCTTTAAGCATTGCCGGATCAAACGGGTTGGTTTTTAGCGAAGAGACCTTTAGTTTACAGCCGTAGGATACAAGCTTGTCTGCCCGCCTTCTTCCGACGGGACCGTCCCCGACGACGAGCGCGGTCTTTTCGCTAAAGTCGTAATCAATCGGTGCTTTCATTTTTTCTCTCATACGGGACGCTTCCAAGAAGATTTAGAGCCGACTTTACCTCTTCTTTATGGTCCTTTAGGTTCTTGAGTCTTAAAATCATGGGGGTTACGAGGTCGTTTAGTCCCGCGCGCATCACTTTTTTAAGCTTAAGCTTTTGTCTTTCGTCAAGGTCCTCTCTTAAACTCAGAAAATCTTCGAACCCGCCCAGGACCCTATCCCGGCTTTCGGCGAGGCTTTTTATATCCTCGTCAAAAAAAGTACGCTCCTGCCACTCCTGAACCTGTGCTACGGCTTTTTTTAGATCCTCGTAAACGGGTGCCCGCATCCTATCGTGAAAGTCTTCGACTTTTCGGGTGATTTCTTTAAAATCGTCGACCGTAAAGAGCTTAACGCCGGGTCTTTTACCGATCTTTCGTTCGATATCGATCGGAAGGGCCAGATCGAACAACAAAATATCTCCCACCTCGGGCATCTCGCTGTCCCTTAAAATCGTATGGGCCGAAGAGGTCGCGCAGATCACGGCGTCCGTATCCGGCAGTACTTTGTAGCGGTCGGCGTAATCGATACGGCTTACGCCCTGAAAAACTCTTTGAAACCGGTCGTTTGGATGGTAGGTGCGGTTGGTCACCGTGAGGTTTTTAAAACCTTCCTCTTTTAGGTGCAGCAAAGCGAGCCTTCCCATCGTTCCCGAGCCGATCACGAGCACTTTCTTGTCTTCGTAGTCGTCAAAAATACGTTTTAAGTATTTCACACAGGTCGCGCTCATCGAGGTCGGGACCTGCGAGACGCGGTATTTGTTCCGCACGGTTTTCCCGAAGTGTACGGCCTCTCTGAAGTACTTATTTAAAAACTTGCCGGTCGAACCGATGTTTGCCGCAAGGCTCTGCGCCTCTTTGAGCTGACCTAGGATCTGGTCTTCAAAGGTGACGATCGAGTCGAGTCCGGCCGAGACCTCAAACAGGTGCGTGAGCGCGTCTTCCCCACGCTTTATAAAAAGATGTTCGGGTCCGATCCCCCGCGCCTTAAAAATATCGGTCACCTTTGTGAGATCCCCTTCCCCGTAGACGTAGATCTCGGCCCGGTTGCAGGTGGACAAAACGATCGCCTCGTCAAAATGATCTTTTAGCGCGAGAGCGGTCTCTAAGACCTCTCTTTTTATAAAACCGGCTTTGGCTCTCACCTCTTCGGGGGCGGTATCGTGGCTCAGTCCAACAACGTTTAGTTTCACTTTTTCACCAAAACGATGTAAACGGGGTTTTCCGCCTTCATCAGCGTGACGGACCCGACTTCCCGTCCTTTGGATACTTGAAGTTGGGTCACGTCGAAGGAAACGTCAAGGCTGCGAAAATAATTTATCCCGCGCACGAGATTTTCGGGCGTGATAAAGTTCAGACACAGTCTTCCGCCGCGCTTTAAGTGGCTCATACAAAAGGATAAAATCGCCTCGAGCTCTCCGGAGCTTCCCCCGATAAAGATCCGGTCAAAACGTAACGTGTCGATGTTTTCTAGAACCTGTGGCGCTTTTCCCCTTAAGACCGCTACGTTATCAAGGCC